>JAKFYM010000246.1 GCA_021730855.1 Bdellovibrionales bacterium | reverse complement strand
GCGCGCAGTATTTCCCCACCTCCACGCAAACCCTTCCCCGCCGCGCCTCCGCCCACCCGCTCGCGCTCCGCGCTCACTCAGATCTGCGTCCCCGCGCTCACTTCTCCAGGGCGCCCTTAGTCGCGCCGCTCTAGAAAATCTAGAACGCAAATACCTTGGTACCCACCCACCATAGCCGCAGTAGACTTCCACTTTTCAAACCAACTGGCTCCATCGCAATTCTGCCCACTCTTCATTGCCCACTTTTCGCTCTCTCGTCGGTTCCCCGTTCCAGCGCTCAAGGAGGCCGCTGGCTGGCCCTCGTCGGACGCCTCGAGGAGAAAGAATTGCGACTGAGCGAGCTTCTAGTTGTCGTTTGCGGGGGCGGGTACTTTCCCAAGCTTGCGAAATTGGCTGACGCAAAGAGCATCGTCCTGCAGGGGAAGAGGGCTCCGGATCGTCGGGGAGAGGGCTTCAAAGGCTCGCAAATCTAAGGCGCGGCGACCATCGGCAAATTCCAAACGCCCTGTGGGGCTTAGTTTCGGAAGGTCCGCGTGAAATTCCTGGTCCACGCTCAGCAATTCTCCGTCCGAGCGTCTCAGCAAAAAGGTACGCCCCGAAACTCTCGGAGCACTGGTGAGCTGGATGGACACGTAGTGGTAGGTTTCTCCTTGGAAGTGCAGGTAAGGGAGATCCTTGAAATTCAGGTGGGTGAGGCTCTGCCAAGGGATAGAGGTGCGGAAGAGCCGGCCTTCGTCGTCGATTAGCATCAGGTGATTTTCGTCGGCAATGGGTAGGATGCGTAGCTCTCCGTCGGCCTGCACGGGCCAGACTTGGAGGTCACCGCCATAGTTGGCCGCATCTGCGGGTTCGAGGCTCAACACTCCGAGCTTGCCGCGAAAGATCATGGTTTCTTCCCCCATCGCCGAAGTGTAGTGAATGTCCTCCATGGTTCCGAAGCCATAGTCTAGGCGCGCGCCATTGGAAAAACGAAACGATTGCTCAGGAAGGTCAGGACCCTCTAAGCCGAAGCTCCCGTGCGCGTCCTGAGAACGCGGATCCCGCGATAGGGGCGTGGTCTCCGCTCGCAATGGCGGCCAGCGCTTGCCTGTGGGTGTTAGTTTTCCCGTGCTAGCTTGAAAAACATACTCGGTGCCCTCGGCATCGTGCACGAGGCGGGAGTTTGGCACGGGAGTGAAACCATCGCGACGCAGTTTTTCCGAAACCTCTGCCCAGCTTTGGTTTCGGTAATGAGGGAAAAAAAATTCGGCAGCCTGGGCCTGGAAAAAGCAAAATAGCAGCAGGCATGCCTGCAAAAAGAGGAGATTCCAAGGCCGCTTTGCTCCGGTTTTCATCCAGTTCACGTATCGGAAATTCCTCAACTTTCCTTGAAAAAGCGGGCAAAAATAGTAGATTCCAGTCATGCTCGCTCTAGCCTGGCTGTTTTTAGCCTTTCACCTCTTTTGGTTCCGTTGGGGCCGGCGTGCCTATTGGCGGCAGATTCATCTCCACTTGGGTCGTTAGGCTTCCTTCAGGTCCGCGGCAAAACCCTTGTCATTCTCGGAAGCTTTTGCCATAACAATATCGAAAACCAGAACGAAGGAGATCTACATGCCCACGGAAGTTACCTTTTCCATCATCAAGCCCAATGCAGTGAAAAAAAATGTGATCGGCAAGATTCTAAGTCGATTCGAAGACAGCGGGCTCGAAGTAGTGGCGGCGAAAATGTGCCGTCTGCCTCGGGAAAAGGCCGAAGGTTTTTATATTGAACATAAAGATCGCCCTTTTTTCGACAGCCTGATCCGTTTCATGACCAGCGGCCCGATTCTCTTGCTCGCCCTACGCGGGGAAAACGCCGTCCTCAAGAATCGCGAAATCATGGGCGCCACGGATCCGGGAAAAGCCGCTCCGGGCACGCTTCGCAAGGATTTTGCCGATTCGATCGAAGCCAATGCCGTGCACGGCAGTGATTCCGCAGCCAGTGCGCAGCGCGAAGTGGCCTATTTTTTCGATAAGAACGAAGTCTGTACTCGCGACTAAAATAAAATAATTTGTGAAGCTCGCACTCCTGCCGGTAAACGTTCGCATCGGAGATTTCGAGGGTAACCTCAAGATCCACCGAACGCGTGTGAAAGAAGCCGTCGCCGAAGGGGCGAGCTTTTTAGTTTTCCCCGAGCTCTCGCTGGTGGGGTATTTGCCCAAAGATCTGCTCACGCGGCCGGATTGGCAGAAAAGAGCCGAAACCCAGCTAGAGGATTTTCATGCGTGGCTGCGAGCCGAATACCCTAAAATTGGGGTGGTGGTGGGCACCACTCTCGCCACCGGTGCCACGCGTGGCTTAGCCAATGGCGCGGTCTTTCTCCATGGCGCCGAGCGGGAAGATCGGGCGAAAACCCTCATTCCCTACTATGATGTTTTCCACGAGAGCCGCTATTTTGATGCAGCCACCGCGCTCGCGGAGAGCTATCGGGCGCCGATTTCGTTTGCCGGAAAAAAAATCGGCCTGCTTATTTGCGAAGACTCCTGGCACGAAATGCAGATTCGCGGGCGCAAGATCTATTCGGGAAATCCCACCGCCCAGTTTGCGGGTGCGGACCTGATCGTGAATCTCTCGGCCTCGCCCTACGACCAAGAAAAGAAAGCCCGCCGCCGCGCTACCCTCCAAAAATGCGCCACCGAGGTGGGGGTGCCGATCGCCTATGTGAATCACTTTGGTGGGCACGACGATATTCTCTTCGATGGGGACGCTTTTTTCGTGGATGCCAAGGGGCAGCTGCGGGCCGAAAAAATGGAGGCGGGAAAAGAGCCCCTGCTTTTGCGCCTAGACGGAGAAATAAAATCTTCCCGCCCGCTCCAGGATGCTGGCCTTCGGGATCTGAGCACGATGCTTGTCACCGGAATTCGCGATTACGCCCACAAGAATGGTTTTCGACGGGCGGTGCTGGGAATTTCTGGGGGAATAGACTCTGCCCTCGTGGCCACCTTGGCCTGTGAGGCGCTAGGCCCGGAGAATGTGATAGGGCTTGTGTTGCCCACAAAGTTTTCGTCCGTGCATTCTGTGGAGGATGCCGAAGAGCTTGCGGCGAAGACCGGCCTGCAAAAGCGCCACCTTCCGATCAAGATGATCCATTCCACCTTCAGCATGGCGCTCAGTCCATTTTTTGCCGGGCAAAAAGACGACGCCACCGACGAGAACCTTCAGGCCCGCATTCGCGGCACCGCTGTCATGGCCTTCGCCAATAAGTTTCAGGCGCTGGCACTGGCCACCGGGAATAAGAGTGAGTTTGCCATGGGGTACACCACGCTCTATGGCGATATGTGCGGCGCTTTGGCGGTGATTGGGGATCTGTATAAGACGGAAGTGTATGCGCTAGCGGCCTACTTGAACTCGGTGCAAGCCCGCATTCCCGAGCGCACCCTCACTAAGGCTCCGTCCGCCGAGTTGCGCCCGAATCAGACCGACCAAGACAGCCTACCACCCTATGATTTGCTCGACCTCGCGCTAAAACTCCTCGTCGAGGAAGAGCTCGGTCCATTGGTGGCTCTGCCTCGCTTGCAGAAAGAATTTCCGGAGGCCGATCTCACCCTGCTCGAATCCATTGCGCGTACGGTGCGAATCAACGAGCACAAACGAAAGCAGGCCCCGCCGATTTTGCGAGTTTCGGGTCGCGCTTTTGGTTCGGGACGACTCTATCCTTTGACTTGTTTGTACTAGACCTACATGATAGATTTCGCACAGAGGAATGCAAAAGGAGCAATGAAATGAATTTCGACGTAAAAAATGTGGTGAAAAAAATCAGCAAGCTCGAAGCAACCTTGAAAAACAAGATAGAGTCCGGCGTCCTTTTTGACGAAGTAAAGCGCTTCGCCGATGGCCAGACAAAAGTCTTGCGGCAAAGGGTGAAGTCTTCCAAAGATGCTAAGAAAGTGATCGCATTCATTGAGAAGCGTAAAAAGCAGATTGAAAAAATTGCCGCCGATCTCCCTGGCGAAGTGAAGGTAATGCGCTCGTATATTCTCACGCAGCGCCGAGAGCTGGAGAAGCTGGGCAACGACCTTTTGAAAAAAGCTAAAGAAGGCAAGCTAGACGCGGAGACTCTGCGCACCGCGATCCGCAAAGCCACCACCAAAAAAGCGGCTCCTCGTCGTCGCTCGAGTGTGAAAAAAGTGAAAAAGACGAAAACCAGCCGGAAAATGAGTCGGAAGAAATAAGCACGAAAAGCGAAATAGATCGTATTTATAGATAACCCGCGGCCCTCTGCCTGCGGGTTTTTTTGCGTGAAAAATCTGTTTAAGCATTGGTCACTGGCGAAAAGATCATCAGAGATTTTCAGGTTTTTTCCCCTGTCTCTCGGCGGAATGCAAAATTGAGCGGAATTTGATTAATGAATTCAGTGGCTTCGCGGGGTTAAGTCGTCTTAATAGTTTTAATTTACACGGTACGGGCTTTGCATTTCTCCCAGCATGGGGCAGGGGCAGTTATTTTCCATTCGTCATAAGTTTCGGCGCTTACGTTCGCTGGGGGGATTCTTTCACCTGCTTAGCGTGGCCTTTCTGGTCCTCTCCGCCCTCTATCTCATTCCGCACTATGGCAGCAAAACCACCTTTGAACTCGATGAAGACTTAAAAAAACGCCAATCCGCACGCCAGCTATTGCTTGAAACCTTGGATCGTTTCGCGCGCTATGAAAAATATCACCATGAGGTTTATGGCCGTTATACCCGTGACCTGCATCGCCTCTCCCTCCCGAATCAGCTTGCCTCGGGCAGCCGCATTGAGCTGGAGCAGGAATATGAGATCTCGCTTTTAGAGGTGCAGCCCAATCGTTTTGTGCTTCTTGCCACGGGCCTAAAAAACTCTGACCGCGTGACCATCGATGAGAGCCATCGCCTCAACGCGAATTTCGTGCTGCCCCCTCCGGCGCGCGCCTACCTTTTCGAAGAGGCCGATCGCATGCTGCGTCTGCAGTCGCAGGGCCTGCCGCTCACCGAGGGTGTCTATGGCCGCTACTGGGAGCTGGAGCGCGCGGGCGCACAGCTGCCGTGGGTGGCGGTGGGAAAAAAGAAACCCGTCTTGAATGAGCGGCGTGAGCTCGTGGCCGAGCGAGAAGTGGCTTCGATCTTTCACTCGGTGAAGGAGCAGGTGCAGAACCGCCTGGTGCCGGGAGTGGCAAGTGTTGCGTCCTTGGGAAAAACCAAGGTCGAAGTGCGAGACGTGCAGGAGTGGCTCGAGAAAGCGCGGCTTGCGCAGCATGTGTATCGTCGAGAAAAGGGCGCGTATGCCCGCCGCTGGGAAGACTTAGACCAAGTTTCGGACTACGGTTTTCTGGAGCGGATGCGTAGCGCGAGCAATATTCGCGTGCATCCGATTGAAGTGAATTTTGGCGAAAAAGGTTTTCAGCTCACGCTGGAAGGCACCGAGGGAGATTTGCTCGGCGAGCGCTTTGTGGTCGACGAGAGTGGTTTGATGCGGCAAGTGCGCTACACGGAAACCATCGTGCAGCAACTCCAAGAGACCACAGAATTTTTAGAGAGCGCTTTTCGTCCCCAAATCCATCCAAATGCCCCTTCAGAGGCCAGCCCAGCCTTGACTCCGGTCGAAGTCGAAAGATAAAATGGTCAGATCTCGCGTTTCAAGAAGGGAATAGCATGACATTGAGAACTCTGTTTGGCCTATTGGTATGCGGCCTGATTTTCGTGGGCTGCGGTACCACCTCTAAAATGAAGGCCAATGGTGGATTGTTCTCGATGAAGACCGAGGGCGGCTTGTTGAACGATACGCCTCGTTCCCCTGCTAGCCTGCTCGAAACCAAGGAAGTGCAGCTGGAAGGAGCGCTTTTTGGAGCGCAGCTGAAGAACACTACCTTTGATCTCCCGGTGGTCTATAACGAAGAAGTGCGCGATTGGATCGAGTATTTCACGGGAGCAGGTAGAAGGCATTTCCAGATCTACCTTCAGCGCAAAGCCAAGATGGATCCCATCATCCTGCCCCGGCTGCAGGAAGCTAAGCTTCCTCAGGATTTGATTTATCTAGCGATGATTGAGAGCGGATTTTCCACGGCGGCGCACTCGCATGCCGGTGCGATGGGGCCCTGGCAGTTCATCAAATCTACGGGTCGTATCTTTGGTTTGGAATCGAGTTGGTGGATGGATGAGCGTCGCGACCCCGTGAAGAGCACGGAGGCCGCCATTGCCTACCTCACGCGCCTGCATGATGAATTTGGCGACTGGGCCTTGGCCTGCGCGGCTTACAATTCTGGCGAAATGCGCATCCGCAATGCCATCTCTAAGCTGGGGACGCGGGACTTTTGGACCATCGCGCGCAATCGCAAAGCCTTAAGGCGCGAGACCAAGGATTATGTGCCGAAGATGATGGCCGCCGCCATCATCGGGAAGAATGCGGAGCAATTTGGTTTTGAAATCTATCCCGCGGATTCCTCTCTCCTTGAATTCGAGGAAGTGCGGATCCCGCGCGCCGAAAATATGCGCACTATCGCTCGCGTGGCCGATGTGAGCCGGGAACGCCTAGCCGAGCTAAACCCTGAGCTGATGCGCTGCTGTACCCCGCCCCAACGTGGTGCTTATACGATTCGGGTGCCCAAGGGTGATGCTAGCAAGAATTTGCTGGCCGCAGTGGATGCCGGAGAGATTGGGCGTTTTGCGGATTTCCGACGGCATGTGGTGCGCCGAGGGGATACGCTCTCGCGCATAGCCTCTAGCCACGGAGTTCCGATCGAAGCCATTCTTTCGATGAACGAAATTCCCCGGGTGAAAGCTTTGAAGCCGGGCACGGAGCTCATGGTGCCCGATCGCGGCCGCCTGACGCCTCCCGCCCGGGCCGTGGCCTCGATGGGCAGTGCTCCGCGCGCAGAGCCTGGCCGCACCTCGGTGACCCATGTGGTGAAAAGGGGCGACACACTCTACGGAATCTCGAGGCGTTACGCTGTGCGTGTGGAAGAGATTCGTCGGTGGAACTCCATACAGCGCTCAAAAAACCTAAGACCGGGAAGCCGGATTAAGTTATACGTAAGAAATGATCGCAACGATACCATCTAAGCCGGACCTTCTGGTTGTCGGCGCTGGCTTTGCGGGTCTGCTCGCATCCGCCCTCTTTTTAAAATCCGGCCGTTCGGTGCACCTCGCGGAAAAACTTCCGATGCTTGGTGGCCGCCTCTCGCCGGAGCGCCGTGATGGGTTTGTTTTGGGCGCGGGTTTTGCCTTTGGCGACGCTGGATTCTGGCGCGCCGCTGCCGACCACCTAGGCCTTTCCTCGGCCACCCTGCCCGTGCCGGAAGGGCGCGCCATGGTGTATGGCACCAAAGGCTGGGGCGACGCCGAAGACCTTCCGCTCTGGGAGGAATGGCTAAGCCGCAACTGCAGTGAATTTCCGGTGGGTGGCATGCTGGGCATCACCGAGACGCTGCTGGCTTATTGCCAATCGCAGCCGAATTTTTCGTTCTCGCTCGAGACTCCCGTCACCGAAATTCATATTGAGCAAGGCTTGGCACGCAAGGTCACCTTGGGCAGCAAAAAGGAAATCGAGCCCGGCGAAGTTTATTGGTGCGCAGACTACAAAGGCCTGCTCGAAGTGCTCAAGGGCGAGGCCGTGCCCGCCCCCGGGCCGGAGCGGGTGTCGTGGTTGAAAAAATTCGTGAAATCACCCTCGCAACCGGGAGTGGTGCTGGAGTTTGCCCATAAAAATCGTTTAGGGGATTTCACCGAAACCCTGCTGCTCCCCTTTAGTGCAACCGAAAAAGAAAAACACTACCTCGTGGGAGCCATTAGCTCGAATCGTGATCCGAGCCTGGCGCCTCCCGGGAAGTCGCTTTCTTCCTGGGTGTTGGCACTTTCGGAAGAGGAGTGGGGAGACAATCACGAGACCATGAAAAAAATCCGCTCGGCGCGGCGTCTCATGGAAAAAGCCTTTCCGCATTTTGAGCAAACCCTATTGTTCGACCGCGTGCTGGTGCTCGAGAGCACGGTAAGCCCCTTGGGCAAAAAAAAGGGCGAGCGCAAAGGCCTTTTGCCGAACCTGCATATCGGTGCCGACTGGGCGATGCCCATGGGAGCCACTTGGGAAGGCGTCTCCGCCGCCCTGCTTGAGTAAGTGGTGCGATTCACCCTCCTCGTGATCGGGCGATCCAAATTTCCTTTCGTGCAGGCGGGCCTTGAGCACTATAAAAAAAATATCGGGCATATGGCGGAGTTCGACTACATCGAGCTGAAAGACGCCGGAAGCGATGCCGCAAAAGAGGCCGAAGCCTTTCTGGCGGCGCTGAAAAAGCGAAAACTTTTAGGGGACGGCAAGGCCAGGATTTTTCTCCTCGACGAAAAGGGCAGCCAGTTCAGTTCCGTGGCCTTTGCGGCCAAGCTTGGAGCTCTGCGTGATCAGGGGGTGCAGCAGATGATCTTCCTCATTGGCGGCGCCTACGGATTTTCTTCCGAGCTGCGGCACGAATTTGAGCTCCTTTCGCTTTCCTCACTGACCTTCCCTCACGATCTGGCGCGCCTAATTTTAGCCGAACAGCTCTACCGCACCCTTCACATCTGGGCGGGCGGGAAGTATCATCACGCGTGATGAATAAAAAACTGCCTCGTCATTCTTCGTCTATCAAAGCCATCGCCGTTCTCTGCAGCGGGGGCGATGCTCCCGGCATGAATGCGGCCCTGCGTGCGGTGGTTCGTTATGGAATCCACGCGGGCCTCACCGTTTATGGGGTAAACAAAGGTTATGCAGGCCTAATTCGCGGGCATTGGGACGTGATGGATCGCCGGAGTGTGGCCAATATCATCTTGCGTGGAGGCACCATCCTTAAGACCGATCGCTGCCCGGAATTTCACCGCAAGGCCGCGCGCCGCAAGGCTGTGGAATTGATGCGCACCCAGGGCATCGGCGGACTGGTGGTGATCGGGGGCGATGGCAGTTTCCGCGGAGCCCACAGCTTGTGGACGGAGTTCAAGTTTCCCGTGGTGGGCATACCCGGCACCATCGACAATGACATTGCCGGCACCGAGGCCACCTTGGGTTTTGATACGGCCGTGAACAATGCGCTCGAGGCCATCGATAAAATTCGCGACACCGCCGGCGCCCATGAGCGCACCTTTCTCGTGGAAGTGATGGGCCGCAACTCTGGCTATATTGCTCTGGACGTGGGCATCGGAGGCGGAGCGGAGGCGATTCTCCTACCGGAAGAAAAAGTTTCGATCTCGGAGCTCGCGCGCAAGATCAAGCGCGGCATGGAGCGCGGGAAGATGAGCTCGATCATCGTGATGGCCGAGGGCCAGCATAGCGGAGGGTCGATGGGCCTCGCGAAGTCTTTAAAGAAAAAATATGGCATTGAGGCCAAGGTTTGTATCCTCGGGCATTTGCAGCGAGGAGGCTCGCCCCGGGCACGCGACCGGCGCTTAGGCAGCGTGATGGGAGTGCAGGCCGTGCGCGCCCTGCTCGCTGGCTATAGTGACGTGATGATTGGGGTGGAGGGGGACAAAGAAATTTTGGTGCCCTTGCCGCTCACCGTGAAGCGCTCGGCAAAACTAAGGCGCGATCTGCTGGAGATGGCAGATATCCTGGCTTCTTAAAAACTGACCTTGCTCTGTTGAAATCCTTTCTACTCTTTGTTGCCTCCTCGGTCCCCCGCTCCAGCTCCCAAGGAGGGCGCTTCACGGCTGGCCCTCGTCGGACGCCTCGATTAGAAAGGATTTCAACAGAGCAAGCCGGCCTAGAGAAGACCGCGGGTGAGAACGTAGGGGATGAAGATATAGAGAAAAGAATCGCGAATGAGGTAGTAGAGAAAAAAAGCGGCGAACACCTTCCAGCCATAGCGCTTCACCACTCCACGAAAGCCTGACTCGCGGAAGGTGGCTCGGGCTTCGCGCACGAACTTGGGTGTGATTTTGTCCAAAAGTGAGTCGCCGGAAGCCAAAGCTCTTGTAGAGACTTCTTGGTCCTTCAATCCGCTTTGGTCTTCCGTTCGCACGGCAATCTTCATGACTCAGAACTATACCGTCCTTCGCTTGCTTCAGAAACTCCTTTTTTACCCTCTCTGTTGGAGCTGCGGAAAAGCCCTAGACCGCCGGGAAACCTTTTGTTTTGCTTGTGCCCGGGCAATACGGGCGCAGCTTGGCGGCAATGGGTACTTACTTCGCTATGAGGGGCCGGTGTGCGCGCTCATCGCCACCCTCCGCGGGCGGGCGGCAAAGCGTGGGGCGGTCTGGGCCTGGAGGCTTTTGCGTCAGGAACGTCAATCTTTAGAGGAATGGTCCACCTTTGACCTTTTGCTGCAGGCTCCGCAGAACCAAGGGGGCAGTGGCCTGGAGCTCCTGGGTCGCAGGATCGCGAGGGAGCTAGGCCTGGGTTTTTTTGCTTTTGGCAAAAAAGGAGGGCGTTCTCAGCACGGTCGCTCGCGCACGAATCGCGTGGATAGTGAGTGTTTTGTGACCCTGGCCGCGGTGGTGGCAGGGAAAAAGGTGGTGGTCCTGGACTATGTGCTCACCACGGCGACTACCCTCGAGCAATGCGCC
>JAKFYM010000283.1 GCA_021730855.1 Bdellovibrionales bacterium | reverse complement strand
CGCTAATCAAGGTGCTTCCGCCATTCAGGAAGCAATGTTTGCCCACCCGGATCTTGGCCTCAGGGTGCTCGAGGACAAAGTGACAGCCTACGAGAGAACCCGACCCAATCTCAATGCTTCCACCCCCGGCAGAAGGAAATTGGAAACGAGCGCTCTTGAGCAACAGAGCCCCGGCCTCTAAGCGAATGCGTTTCTCACGCGCGGCGTGTTTTTGCGGGTTGTAAAAGAAGGAAAGAAACTTCCTTAGGAGAGACATCATTGAAATAGTTTCCAGGCCACCAGGATGCTGTCCTTTTCTTCTAGCTCCATTGCGTGCCGCTTGGCTAGCGCGACGATATCTAAAAGCGGAGGGAACTGTGGCTTTGGATTGGCTTGGTCATGGACGAGGAACACCAGCACTGGGCTAGAGGCCTTCGGCATTTCGGCACCGCGTAATGCCTTGGGGTAGATGAGGGTAGTGAGGTTTTTTTGTGCGGAAAAAAACGGAAATAGTTGGTCTGCCACGACGACGATAGGAACAGAGGGGGTTAATTTTTCGGTCACAAGCTGTAGCGCTCGCTCGGCACGGGCTTGATAAGAAAAATTTAGTTGTGCTCGGTAAAAGGAATAGGCCGTCACGGCCACTAAGGCTAGAGCAAAAAAAAGACCTGCTCCCCAGAGGCGCACTTTCTCCGGAAGG
The DNA here is from genome assembly GCA_021730855.1 of Bdellovibrionales bacterium. Lineage (GTDB taxonomy): Bacteria > Bdellovibrionota > UBA1018 > CAIPTA01 > CAIPTA01 > JAKFYM01. Next base: position 9,911 of record JAKFYM010000283.1, on the reverse strand, counting down.
CCTTCGAGCCTGGTGCGCCAGGACAAAAGTAAAAGTAAAAGCAAAAACGGGAAAAATGGATGGTAATAACGGCCGATCGGAATGTTTTCAATTTGAAAAACGACGGCCAAGCCAAAGAGCATGCCTAGGAGGCAGAGGAGATTCGCGGCAAACCAAAGTTGCAGCGGTTGCTCGAAGGCACGCAACTTCCCGCCTTTCCAGAAGAAGAGAATGGTGGCCGCAGTCAGGAGGCCGGCGACCGAATATTTTACGCTGGCTGCGACTGAAGGTATATTTGCCTTGTGGGCGAGGGCTACGATGATCTCGTCGATCCGGGCGCTTGCTCCCAAGAAAAAAGCCGATAAGAAGTCTCCAACCCAGCGCCATTCCCACCCTAGGCGTACCGGCAAGGTAGAAAGAAAAGTGCCATGGCCGCTGGAGGCACTGTTGGCCGAGTAAATGGCTAAAAAAGCAAGAGAAGGCAGGAAGCCATAGAGGACGGCCGCAAAGATTCGCTGCCGCCATGGAAATGCGCGCGTGCTCAGAAGGGCCAACACCCCCCCTGGAATGAGCACTAGGTTCTGGTATCGGAAGACCACCAAGATTGCGCAAACACAGCTAGCGGCCAACGCCTGGGAAGGTTTGCGGCAAGCCTCGAGGCCCAGGCCAAAAAGCAGCGGAAAGAGCGCCCAAGACAAAGCGTTTGTGGAATAAATTCCCCAAGCCAAAAACTGGGTGAACACGAGGGGCAAGAATCCGGCGCAAAGCCAAAGGGAAAGCTGGAGCTTCGCCAGCAGCCAGGCCCAGGCGGCCAGGGCCAAGACCAAGGCAAAGAGTTGGAACGCTTTTGCGGCTTCTAGAGGCGTGAGGCCAATGTCTATGAGCTGCCGGAGCGAATAAGAATAGGCGATGGGCCATTCCACGATGCGAGCCAAGGCCGGGGCGGCTAAATCCTTGACTTCCGCGTTATGAGCAGCGACATAGCCATTTCCGATGGCCATTTGCGTAGCTCCTTGGATTTGGTAGGATTCGTCTGGGCCAGGGACAAAATAGGGCAACGCGGCTAGAGTGGCGAAAAGCGGGGACCAGAGGCAGAGGCCCAATAAGGCAATTTTTGCGGATTTTGCAGTTAAAGAAAAACGCATCGATTAGGTGACTTTAGTTATAGGCGCACGGAATATCAAATGATGAGAGACCGATCCAAAAGATTGCGCCGCTACGCCAAGCGCCGGCTCCTGGAGCTTCGCTACTTTTTTGTGGCCTCCGTGGATCGCACCATATTATTTTTTGCCCCCAAACCCACCGCGGGCGTCCAGGGCAAGCGGGCGCTGATCGTCCGCCTCGACTATATCGGCGACTACTTACTGTGGCTGCCAGCAGCACGGAAGATGAGCCAAAAACTACGTGAAGAAGGATGCGCCATCTTGTTTGTGTGTAACCCGGCTGTGGCTTCCCTTGCCAGCTCTGAAAACCTTTTCGACGAAGTCTTGCCTCTAGAGCGAAAAAAATTCTCGCGCTCGATTTTCTATCGCTGGGAGTTCCTGCGAAGGATCACCGCTCTCTACTATGAGTACGCGATCAATCCCACCTTCTCTCGCGAGCCGCTTTTTGGCGACAGTGTGGTTCGTTTTAGCCGTGCCAAGAACAAGATCGGTTTCTGGGGCGACCGGGCCAATGCCACTCTTCTTCCGCTCAAGCACTCCTCCCGCTGGTTCACTGATTTAATAGACACTCCCGCCGACTCTCACGAGCTGGAGAAAAATGAATTGCTGCTCCGGCACCTTTTTGGTCCGGAGGCCAAGCCCATTTATGGCGCTCCCCAATTCGACCTTTCTTCTTTGCGAAATTTCTACCTCCCAGAAAAATTTGCGGTTTTGTTTCCCGGCGCTTCTTGGGACAAGAAAAAATGGCCACTCGAGAGGTTTGGCATTGTTGGCAAGCACCTTCAGGAAAAACATGGGTTGCATGTGGTGCTACTCGGGGGCATAGACGACCAGCTGGATGCCAATCGCATTGCCCGTTGCTTAGACCCGGCTCGTACCGTGAACTATGCGGGGCAAACCTCCTTTGAAGAAATGACTCATTTGCTCCAGCAAGCCAAGCTTGTGGTCTCGAACGATACCAGCGCCGTGCATGCTGCCGCTGCATGTAAGGTGCCTTGTGTGGCCATTTTAGGTGGCGGACATTTCGGGCGTTTTCTGCCCTATCCGCTGCGACTGGCGGATGACTTGCTCCTGCCTTTGGCTGCCTACAGCAAAATGGCTTGTTACTCTTGTTCATGGAATTGCGTGAAGCCTTTCCAAGACGGGGCCGTGGCCTGCGTTGCTCAGATCAGCACAAATAGAGTGGTAAAAATGGTCGATATGGCTCTTTCGAGTGATTTTGCAGCGGCACAGGAGTCGATGCAACGAGAGCAGCTAGAGGCCAGGGGAAGCGGTAAGCGAGACTATGGCTCCGCTCTTTTTGCTTCCTTCCTGCCAAGTCGGCGCGCGCAGCTTGCCGAGGGATCGGACTCTCTTTCGGCGCCAAAACCATAAGACCTATAAAAATAGCCACGGCACTAGGAATGATGCGATGGGCTAATTCGGTGGCAAAGTTGAGTATTCGCTCCGTAACTGATACTTACGAAAAAGAATGCTTAATGACAAAACAGTTCTCGTCACTGGCGGAACAGGCTCCTTCGGCCAAAAATTCACTCAATTAGCGCTGGAGCGCTATAAGCTGCGGCGTTTGATCATTTTCAGTCGTGACGAACTCAAACAATTCGAGATGCGGTCTCGTTTTCCTGAAGAAAAATACCGGGAGATTCGTTATTTCATTGGGGATGTCCGCGATAAAGAGCGCCTGCACCGAGCTCTCGATGGCGTGGACATCGTGGTGCATGCGGCAGCGATCAAACAAGTGCCTGCGGCCGAGTACAATCCACTAGAAGCAATCAAGACCAATATTCTCGGCGCCGCCAACATCCTCGATGTGGCCATCGACCGCAATGTGGAAAAGGTTATCGCGCTTAGCACCGACAAAGCCGCCAACCCCATTAATCTTTACGGAGCCACGAAGCTTTGTTCCGATAAACTTTTTGTGGCTGCCAATGCCTATTCCGGGAACCATCGCACAAAGTTCAGCGTGGTCCGGTATGGAAATGTGGTGGGTAGCCGAGGAAGCGTGATCCCTTTCTTTCTGAAAATGAAAAAAACCGGCACCCTTCCCATCACTGATAGTCGGATGACCAGGTTCTGGATCACTCTCGAACAGGGAGTGCAGTTTGTGTTTACCTGTCTGGATAAGATGCAGGGCGGAGAGATTTTCGTGCCGAAAATTCCCAGCATGAACATCATGGACCTAGCTGCTGCCCTTGCACCCGAGTGCAAACACGAGTTCGTAGGAATCCGGCCGGGGGAGAAGTTGCACGAAGTGCTGGTGCCCGAAGACGATGCGCGCCGCACCCTGGAATTGCGCGATTTTTTTGTGATCCAGCCGGAGCTGAATTTTTGGGAAAAGAAAGGCAAATACCTCTTAGGCGCGAAGCCTTGCCCGGATGGCTTTACCTATAGCAGCGATCGCAATAAAGAAATTCTATCGATCGACCATCTGCAGTCGATGATGCGTAACGGGGGCGATTTTGAAAGCCAGTTCCAAAATCTAGTGCCTCCGTCTTCCGACTAAAATCATGCCGTCCCTGGATTTCATTCCCTATGCCCGGCAAAGCATTGACGAGGATGACATTGCTGCCGTGGTGAAGGTGCTGCGTTCCGATTGGCTCACCACAGGGCCAAAAATAGGAGAGTTCGAAGCAAGCGTGGCTAGGTTCTGCGGTGTGGAACAGGGCGTGGCCGTTTCTAGTGGCACCGCGGGACTGCATGTGGCCATGGCCGCCGCTGGAATCGGGGCGGGCGATGAAGTGATCCTGCCTTCGCTTACCTTTGCCGCCACCGCAAACGCGATTCTTTACCAGGGAGCAAAACCAGTCTTCGCCGAAGTGGATCCGCAGACACTTCTATTGGATCCAGAACACGTAGCTCGCCTCGTGACCAAAAAAACCAAGGCCATTGTGGCCGTGGACTATGCAGGTTTGCCCTGTGACTACCAGGCGCTGCGTAGGATCACGGAAGCGTATGGACTCAAGCTGATTGCGGATGCTTGCCACTCAGTTGGCGCTCGGCAGGGAGAGCACTGCGTGGGCCAATTGGCCGATCTCACGGTGCTGAGTTTTCATCCAGCCAAGCATATCACCACTGGCGAAGGGGGAATGGTGCTCACTCGCGATGCCCAGTTGGCCACAAACATGAGGCGTTTTCGCAACCACGGCATCAGCACTGACCATCGTCAACGAGCGGAGGCCGGGACCTTCCACTACGAGATGGTGGAGCTCGGCTTCAACTACCGGATCAATGATTTTCAGTGCGCCCTGGGCATCAGTCAGCTGGGAAAACTTCCGCTCTGGCTTGAGGCGCGTCGGCGTATTGCTGCTCAATACATGGCGGCCTTTGCCAAGGATCCTCTTGTCGAGATTCAAGCGAGCAGCCCAGGCTCTACTCATGCGTATCATTTATTTGTGGTGCAGCTACCATTCGCAGAGCTTTCCGTGACTCGTGAGCAGGCCAACCTGCGGCTGCGGGAGCTTGGCATTGGAGTAAACGTGCACTATCCTTGTTTGCACCTACACCCCTACTATCGGGAGCGAATGGGATATAAGCCGGGAGATTTGCCAGTTACGGAGGCCGTGCAAAAGCGAATCTTGAGCTTGCCCATGTACGCCACTCTCACCGAGGGGGAAGTGAATCGCGTGGTCGAGGGACTGCGCTTAGCGCTGAAGAGAGACGGATAGATGAAAAACGCTTTTTTGCTTGGACCTAGAGTGTATTTGCGCGGGCTCACGGAGCAGGATCTATCGCCTGAGGGATCTTATTTCCAGTGGTTCAATGATCCTGAAGTTTGCCGCCACAATCGTCATGGCCGATATCCTAATTCGGAAGCCGGAATGCGTGCGTTCTTTACCGAGGCCACGCAATCGAGCACCAGCCTTGTTCTCGCCATCGTGGATCGCGAGAAGGACCAGCATATCGGGAACGTTTCTCTCCAGAACATCCAGTGGATTGATCGCGCCGCTGAATTTGCGGTCCTGGTAGGGGCGAAGGGCCATTGGGGCAAAGGTTTTGCCAAGGAAGCTGCCCAGCTGCTTCTGGCTCATGGCTTTCGGGAGCTCAATCTGAATCGTATTTATTGCGGCACTACCGAAGAGAATATAGCGATGATTCGATTGGCGGAGGGTCTCGGGCTGAAACAAGAAGGCCGTCGCCGCTCCGCCTTTTATCGCGGTGGTAAGTTTCTCGATGTCTTAGAGTTCTCCATCTTGCGTAGTGAATTCACGCAGGAAGGAAAAAAGATTGGCGAATAGGAAGTATGCCTGGCTGATTTTGTGGGTACTTTGTTTCTGTTACGCTTTTCTTTTCATTCGGATTTATAACAAAAGCATTTTTCTGGTGATCCCGGCGGGCGACGATGCGGGTTATTTCGCCTATACAGAAGCCCTACTGCGGAATCACACGTTTGATTGGTGCACGAGGCCTCTACTAGACCAAGATCTTTCGGTCTGCGAGACCGATCCCATCACCGGTGCCTCTCGCTCCAAATACAATCGCTATTCCCCGGGAGCGGCCCTGCTCGCTCTCCCCATCACTGCCTTTGGCGCGCTTCTGCAGAAGTGGGGCCTCTTTGCGCCTCCTAGGATCGATCCTCTTCTGCTTTGGCATATCGTGGCTTCTTTTTTCTTCTTTTATTTTGGCCTGGTTCTGCTTTTTGAAGTCAGCTGGCGCCGGACAGGCTCTGCTTATACCAGTCTATTTTTGATGGGTTGTTTCTCGCTTTCGCCTGTCCTGTACTATGTGTACAGGCGTCCCGTGATGTCGCATGCCGCGGAGTTCTTTCTCGTCGTTTTACTTTGTTTTTTGCTTTCTCTGGGCCGTAGGACGCCATATTTCTTGCTTGGTTTGGTAGGAGGTTTTCTCTTTCTCACGAAGATGTACGATCTCTACATCTTGGGCATCGCTTTCGTTTTTGTTGCCTTGAGTGCAGAATCTTGGCGTGTGGCGGGGGGGAGGCTCTCGCGATTTGTGGCCGGAGGCTTGCCGGCTTTGGCAATTTTTTTCTACTGGCAATACCGCCAGACCGGCAGCTGGGCTTATGCACCCGACCGCTATGATGCCACCGTCTCACAAACCAATATGTTGGCTTTGCATGATTGGACAGCACGCCGGATCTTTGATTTTTTCTTGGGGCCGCATTGGGGAATCTTCTGGTTGTATCCTCCGCTCTTTTTTGCGCTCTGGATTGTGATCACCCGCTCGGGTCCGCTACGCAGCTTCCTGCGAGAAAATCGGATGCTCTCAGCCCTTGGGGCGCTTTTGCTTCTTTGTCAGCTGCTCTTTCTTGCTAACTATCCAACCAACAGCATGAGTTATGGAAATCGGTACCTCCTACCCCTAGGCTCGCTTCTTGTTTTTGCAGCCCTACTGCTATTCCGAGAAAGGCGTTTGTCATGGCCCTTGCTTGGAAGCGGGTTGCTGTTGGCAGCCTTTGCCGGAATGCATGTGACGAATTTTGAAAGCAATGCCGATACCCTCACGCTCACCGTACAGCCCGTGGAGCGGGAAGGCATTTATGATCCGGCTTATGCCGGCCGAGAGGCTTTTGCCTCGCCGTACTTTGTTCAGCACTCGTTTGTGCACGCGCTGAGGGGCGGATCGATCAAGAACTTGGGCGCGAGCCCGCTCCTGGGCATTCCCTTTTTGGCTTCGGGGGGGAATTGGGGGCCTCGAGAGCTTAGGACCTACTATGAAAAACGCAGTCTGCATTCAGTTTCTGACCTAGAAAATTTATTTGCCTATTTTCAGGCGATCCTGTTTTTTTCGGGCTTTATAACTGCGTTTGGATTTGTGGCGCGTGTCGTTTGGAGTCGTGTTTCTCCACATGCTCTTTGACCACCCAGTCGGCAAAAGGCAGGCTGCCGGTGAAGGCCGGAGACACGGCATTGAGCACATGAGTGGTTTTTTCGTCGCCCTCCACCACAAAATCCTGCACAAGCTCCAGGGTTTCTAGATTGAGAAGCTGGGCGCGGATCCCCGGCCTGGACCATTCGGTAAAGCCTTTAGGGTCAATCTTTTGCACCAATTGTGAGGCGAGCTGGATGAAATGTTTTTTTTGGTATTTTTTGAATTCTGCCAAGGCCAAATCACGGAAATGGAATTTATTCTTCACGAAAAGCTCGGCCTCTTTGCGTAGGATGTCCCAACTTTCTCCGGCCGAGAAGCGGCTAAAGCCGGAATAATTTTCCCGCCAAAAGGCTGGAATGGCCGTGGGACCGATCTTGATGGCGCCATCCACGGTGATGGTGAAGTGCACTCCTAGGAAGGGAAACTTAAGGTTGGGCACGGGATAGATATTGGTGCGGAGTGGGCGGTCGGGGCCGGTGTATTTCAGGTAGATGCCCTTGAAGGGCAGGATGGAATATTTTTGCGAGAAGCCAAAATCGCGGGCGATTTTGTCGGCATAGAGCCCGGCGGCATTGATGAGCTTGTCAAATTCGAAGCGCCGCCCTCCGGCTTGGATGGCGGTGTCCCCGATCTTTTTTTCATAGGGACAGGCAAAAGCAAATTCCACGCCCGCAATCAGAAGGTCCTGCTGCAGCTGACGGCAGACTTGTACGGGATCCACCGTGGCTGTTTGCGGAGAGTGCAGGGCGTAGTCCACAGTTTTGGCATTGGGTTCAAGCGAAGCCATTTCCTTGGCGCTCAGTAAACTAAGCTCCACCCCATTGGCCCTGCCCCTTTTCTCGAGCTCAAACAAAGTGGGGAGCTCTTCGGCTGTTTGCGCTACTACCAGTTTCTGGCAGGGATTTATGGGAATGTTTTTTTCCTGGCAGTAGGCCTTCAGGCGGCGGCAGCCCTCGGCGGTGAATTTGGCCTTGAGCGAATGTGTGCTGTAGTAGAAGCCGGCATGGAGGACCCCACTGTTCCTGCCGCTTCCATGCTGGGCCAGCTCGGTTTCTTTTTCGAGGAGCACAATCCTAGCCTTAGGGAACTGGTAGCGCAGGCTGCGCGCGAGAGCCAGGCCAATGATCCCGGCGCCAATGATCAGGTAGTCTACTTTTTGGGACTCCGGCACGGCCGGCCTATCCTTTCTAACAAACGCATAGTGTCGGCAATGCCTGCTTCTAGCGAGCCTGCCGAGGTAAAACCTAGGCTCTCAAAGCGCTTGGCCGAAACCTCATAAGAAAGCTGATTCATGATCTGGGTGTCCACGTACTTGATCTCTAGGTCGGGCACATGTTTGCGAATCGCATCAACGATATTGGCTACCGTGGCATTCAGGGTAAGAACATTGTAAATACGCCCATCAAAAATATCGTTATCGATCACGAAGCGCAAGCTCCGGAGAGCATCTTCCAGATGGAGATAGGGACGCTTCTGGTTATAGGCCGTGCGCCACACCGTCACGGGTTGTCCCACGGAAGCTTGAAAGCAAAATTTATTTACTGCCGTATGGAAACGCATTCCCGGAGAGGTGCCGAAGATGGTGCCGAAGCGGCAGACCACTGTCTTCAGATTTTTCGTAGCTGAGAGTTCTTGCAATAGGCGTTCTTCTCGCAGCTTAGTCTCGGCATAGGGGCTCTGGGGTTTGAGGTCTTCTTCCGAGCAATCTTCATCTACCACTTCTTTTTGCGTGCCGTAGACGCTGGTGGAAGAAAGGCTAATCATTTTAGCGCCCACTTCCAGGCACGCCAAGGCCACCCGTTCCGTAGCGAAATAATTTTCCTTCTCAATTTTTTCACGGATTTCGAAGCTGCCAGCGGCATTGGTAATGGCGGCTAGATGAACCACGAGTTCGGCTCCCGCAAAAGAGGGGGAGAGGTCCATGGTGTGCACATCTCCTTCGAGAAAGGAAAAACGAGCGCCTTCGGGCAGGCGGAAAAGCGAGCAATAGCGCTGAGCCGACATATTGTCGATCAAGACAATCTCTGGATCCTTGAACCATAGGGGTATTTCGCGAATGAGCTGTGAGCCTATGTGCCCTAAGGCGCCGGTGACCACGATTTTCATATTTTCTCGTTTCTCCGTTGGACGAGTGGCTTACTAGTCCGTTCTTTTTGCCAAAAAGGAATTCGCATTTTCAGGCCACTTTGAGCTGTTTGTCCCTGAAACGCATCTTCCACCGAGCCAGTGCCAAGCGCACACATACCTTAGCGGTTTGCCAGTTACCTAGTAGGAAGCCCGGAAAATCCATTGGGGATGGCACTAGCCGGCGCCAGGCGAGCAAGATATCGTGGCCGGAAAAGTGCTCCGATCGTTGTAGGACGGAAAAAAAATCATAGAGGCAGACGCGTTTTACCAAGCGCTGCAATCGAACGCTGTGCATGCGTAGATGTGGGAGCGTTAGGACCTCCGAGCAAATGCCGAGATAGTCGCGTTGGGCGCTGCGATAGGCTTCGAGATCGGTGGAAACAGAAGAGATGGATCCTTCATGCCGACGGATAAAAACACCATGAAATGGCAAGACCAGCACCTCTGGAGCCCGCGCCTCTTCGACGGAAAGCATATTGTCAGAATAGGGCGAAAAGCCAGACCCTAGCTGCCGGATCCCACCCTTTGAGCGAAGGTAGGGGGTGCGAAAAAATCCATAGCAGCCGGCGATCGGATGCACGCCCTTCCAGTACTGGTCGAGGAAGTCAGCAGCGGGAAGGGAGAAGGCTGGTCCTCCCCCGGCGGCTGTTCGGTCGCCATCGGCAAATTTCTGCACAAAGTGATAATAGGGCAGCAGCGAACGGGCGGAGGGGTGTGCTCGTAGCGCAACGGCAGCTCGGCCTAAAGCCTCGCGATGGAGAAAGTCGTCATCGGCAAGCCAAGTGAAATAGGTGCCGTTGGCCTGTTCTAGGA
>JAKFYM010000298.1 GCA_021730855.1 Bdellovibrionales bacterium | reverse complement strand
TCGTAAGACCAACGAGATGCGTGCGCGTGGGAATGTGGTTTTTGTGGACCGTCAGTCCACGATCGAGGCCGCCGAAATCCATTTCAACCTCGATACGGGCTTAGGCTCAATTTTTTACGGCAAGGTTTATAATGATCTCTACACCTTGAAGGGCCAGCTCATCCGCCGGGTGTCGGAGACTCGTTTCCTCACTACTGTGGGGGAGTATACTACCTGTAAGGATTGTGCTGAGTCCTGGAAGCTTTCGGCCCGCCATGTGGATCTTACCGTGGATGGTTACGCTTTCATGGAGAGCGTCTTTATAAAAATCAAAGATGTTTCCACGGTCTATGTTCCCTACATGATTGTGCCGGTGAAGACGAAGCGTCAGTCCGGATTTTTGTTTCCGCGGATTAGCGGTGGGGGGAACAATGGTTTCACCTATATTCAGCCTTATTTCTGGGCGATCGGCGACTACCAGGATGCCACCTTTAGCTTAGGCCGTTATGCGGCTCGCGGCACACGCTGCGAATTTGAGCATCGCTACAAAAGCTTTCAGGGCATTGAAGGGACCTTGAATTTCTTTCGCACCGATGACCGCCTTTACAGCCCGAAGAAAGTACGCCTAGGAGTTCGCACCGAGCACAAATGGCCTTTTTTTCAGCATTTCGACATGCGTTGGCGCCTCTTAGAGGTCTTGGATCGAGACTACATCCGTGACTTCGGCGATATTCCCGGCCAGACCTACCTTCCCGCCATTGAGTCAAATGCCGTGGTCAACTCACCCTTTAAAGATTTCTACCTAAGCGCCGAAGTGAAGCGGTACCGCAACCAGCTCTATAGTGAGCCTGTCGGATTTGATGGGGGCATGGTGCAGGCGATGCCCACCTTGCACCTTGGCTTAAAAGAGCGTTCTATTGCTGGGCCAGTATTTGGAAATTTCTATGCGCGTTTTGATAATTTCTCTCGGCGGCACGCGCCCTTTCTTGATCTGAATGGGAACGAAATTTTTGATCCGATTGATCCTGCTAGTAGCCAGCCGGAGAATGGAGAGATTTTACGCGAAGCAAACCGCTATATTTTCTCACCAGAAATCTCTGCGCCCTTCCGTGTGGGGCGTTTTTTGCGCCTGGCACCCTCGCTCCAGTACAATGGGATTCACTATCTGTTCCATTTACCCACGGCCAATCAATCGATCACGAGCACCTCCACGCGTTACCTGCAAGCCAAGCTTGAGGCTTCCACGATTATCGAGAGAGTCTACGACTATGATGGGGAGAAGGTTTCGAAGGTGAAACACCAGATGTTTCCGTTTCTCACCTTTTCCAATATTCCGTGGATGGACAACGACGACCAACATCCCTTTCAGAGGCAGCTACGCAGACGTTCCGACGGGATGTTCGACCAGTTCGATATCGTGCCGATGACGAACTCCACGAACTTCCTGCGCTATCCTCAGGGGAAGTCCATTTATTATGGATTCAACAGCCGGGTGGTGCGTAAGCTGAAACGAGACGATGAGATGCCGCGTGCCTATCCCTATGACTTGCTTCCAGCAAAAAAAGAAAAGCCTGAGGTGGACCCGCTCAACCGGAAGCAGGAACTGGAAATATACCGGGAGAAGTTGTGGGAAGAATATGCGCCCCAGGTCTCGGACTACCAGGAAGTCTGGAATCTCAGCGTTTCGCAGGCGTACGATTTTAAGGATGCCGAGAAACAAGAGGACAAAAAACTGGCTTACGGTTTCCTCTATGCAAAATCTCTTTTTTCGATTGAAGATTTTACTCAGTCCATGGAGTATCGCTACATTCCCCGCCTTTTGAAGAAAGCTCAGCTTAACGAGCCCGCCACGATTTTGCACAATCGTTATTCCTTCAATACCTCTCTCACCTGGTACCTCACGAATCTTTGGAATTTCCGCCGCACGCGCTCTTTTACTCGTTATGTCTCGCTCAATTACTCTAACGTGAGCCTCGACAGTGGACCAACCCGCACGGTGGGAACCAGCTTGCTGTGGTCGGTGAATGATTTTGTGAATTTCAATCTAACGTACAATTTCGATCTCTATGCAAAACGGCAGACCAATGCTTCAGCAGTGGCCATGCTCACGCACCCATCCGAGTGCTGGGGGCTGCAGTTTAGCTACAATTGGATCCGAAACATCGGCAGCGGTGTCAATCGCCACTCGGAGCTAAGAGGCGAGTTGCTTTTCAACCCCTTTGGCATGGGATTTATGGGCGCGACTCAACAGCTAGAGAGTGGGGGACCTGGGGGCGTCTTCGGAGGCGGAGGATGAGGATCTTAATCTCCAACGACGATGGAGTAGGGGCCGAGGGCATCCGCGCTTTGGCGGCCGAATTTGCGCGTGTGGGGACCGTAGTGGTGGTGGCTCCAGAGCGAGAACGCAGCACCACGGGCCACTCCCTGACTTTGCATAAGCCCTTGCGCCTAAGGCAGCTACAAAAAGGGCTGTATTACGTGAGTGGGGGCCCGGCCGATTGTATTTATTTAGGCATCCATGAGGTGCTCAAAGGCAAGCGACCCGATCTCGTGCTCTCTGGCATCAATCGCGGCGCCAATATGGGCCAGGATGTGTTCTATAGTGGCACCTGCTCGGCGGCTCGCGAGGCGGCCAGTTTGGGTATTCCGTCCGTGGCGGTGTCGCTGGCGATCGATTTTAAGAAAAATAAGCCTGAACGTTACGCCACGGCCGCCAAGGCGGCGCGCAGGGTTCTAGAAGAAGTGCTCCCCCTTTTTTCCAAGAAAAAGGGTTGGAAGGCCGGTCTCAAGGCCTGGCCCGCGGGCATGATGCTAAACATCAATGTGCCGAACCTGCCCGAGACCCGTCTCAAAGGCATTCGTCCCGCCACCCAAGGCTTTCGGCTCTATGGCAGCAATATCCTCAAGCGGGTGGATTCTCGTGGCCGTAACTACTACTGGATTGGCGGCACCTATGAAGGCTATCGCCCGATCCCCGAATCCGACTGCTGGTACGTAGACCGCGGCTATGTGTCGGTGACCCCGCTCGAGCTAGACACCACAAGAATCGACATTTTCGATTTCCTTCAAAAAGGCTTTGGGCTAAAAAAGAAATCCCACCCAAGGTCCCCATAGTTCAAATGGATAGAACGGGTCTTTCCTAAAGATCAGATGGCGGTTCAATTCCGTCTGGGGGCACCACCGCTTTCCCGCCCCACGTGCTCAAGCAATCACCGCGCCCTATGGGCGCGGCGCAACTGCGCGCGTGGGGCGGGAAAGCGGTGGTGAGCTCGGGCTAGGAACTGGGTTTGCACTGCGGTTCACGAAAGTAGGCCGGAGGCTACTTTCGCACGCGAAGCGAAGCGTAGCGCCCCGTTAGGGGCGAGTCGCAGGAGGCGACGAGTGACAATAATCGCGAGGAAGCGATTATTGCACGCGAAGAGAAGCGTAGCGCCCCGTTAGGGGCGAGTCGCAGGAGGCGACGAGTGAATTCCGTCTGGACGTCCTAGGCTAGGAACTGGCTTCGGAAGCGCCGTTACTCGCTAAGCTCGCTACTGTTTGGGGCTATCTGCAGGTATTCGATCGTCCAGTCGAACCAGCAAGATTGAAGCTTACATAGTTTGGTTTACTACCATGTCCCACAAGAACGTCTACTTCAATTACAATTCCATTTCCCACATCTAAATGAATCGTATTGAGATATTCACCTTGTCGGGAATTCCTTCCAGTATGGGCGAGATCAACTGTTCTACCAACCTTGATGTCACCCAATGTATCGATGGACAGCCTTACATATTCGTAGGGAATGCGTCCGTATTCAGTTTCCACTACCGCCTGGATTTTCTCCAACTGGTAAGTGCAATCCGAATTTGGCACATACTGAGAGGTAGCAAAGGTATTTTGGGTCAAAAGACCTGTGGCTAAAAAAGCAATCGCATATAAAAGCTTCATAATTTTCTCCAAAAGCAGCTAATGTGGGGCGTTGCATTATATGCGGTGTAATAATTTAGTCAATCATTGATGTAGTGACTATATTCATGCGGAATACATACAATATCTCAGCTACATACCGCAGTCGTTCTCTATACGACGGTAAGCATATCCTCAGAACTTTCAAAATTCTGTTCCGTCTGGGGGCACCAAATGTCAAACTCTGCGAACCCACATTCTTAAAAAATCCGGGGTCGCCCGGCCGGGTGACCGGGTCTTGGGAGTAGTGGTCGCGATCGATTATAAAATGAATCCACCGATTCAGTGCCTACCTCTACCTTTCGAATGAACCTTTGAACGGCCTGCTTTCTTTCTGGTACGGCCGCAGCCTCTCTGACAAACTTCCGGTAATGGCTAACGAACAACTTAAAGTCCTCAAAGTCTGCAATGCGCACTGCGCGCCGGCATTAATCGGGTAACACTTTACCGTATGCTTGAACGGCGAGGTAATCCTCGCTTAAAGAAAAACATCCCTCTTGAATTTTTCGGTTGCCCGGTGTTAATGGGGGGGCAACCTAATTTTCTAAAACTTCAGGGAGTCGATATGAAAAGTAGTACTATATTAGTTTACCTTTCCACAGCTTTGCTTTTGGCGAAATCCCACGCCGCACTCGCTCTCCCCTGCCTCGAAACAAAATTAGTGGAACAACCCGTGGGCACCATTTGCGAAACAAGCAGCGGTCATTTGTTTCAGCGCGTAGATATCGAAGGAAAATTAGGTGTAAAAGACCTGGCCGAAGAGGGAACGGTGATCCTGGATGACATTTCTCCCGATACGCTCACTGGAGAGCAAGGAAAAGCCTATTGCGAAAGCAAACCCGGTCAGCGGCTGATCCGGCTGGAGGAGTTTGTGAACCTCTTTGAGAAAGCGGCCTTCGAAGCCCTAACGGTGCTTGAGGGCGAAGCTACCGAACGGTATTTTTGGTATGGGTACGAAGACCAGACTGTCTCTCCCGGGCAGCTCATCTACTACAAAAGTTGGGAGCGGGATTCGTACAGGCATAAATTTGGCTATTCTCCGCAGAACGAAACGGGTAAGGCGATTTGCGTAGGTTTGGAGTACCGAGATTTTCGTTTTGAAACCAACCCCCCTCTCGACCAGTCGTCATTCTACTGGCGCGATACCGGCATCACCGACGTTATCCATAATGGGAGCGACGTGGTCTGCGGCATCAAGTCAGGAAAACTGAGCTGCACAAACCTCAGATCGGATAATATCACCTTTCCGCTTGGCCAAGAGCAAAATTTTCTTCAGCTCTCGGAGGTGCGATTCTCCGTATGGCGTGATTACCAGGATTATACCGAAGGTTTTGTGGCTCTCCGGTCCGACGGTAAGCCGGTGCTCTTCACCGCCGAGGGCCCGCAGGATGTGCCCGCCGAATGGGAATGGCCCTTCGACCCCAATGGCAAATACCTCCGCATCGCAAATAACTGTGCTCTGGATTCCGAGTATACTCTCCACTGTGGATTTTACACTTATAATAAGTCCAAGAGCGAACTCACGAAGTTTATGAAAAAGGAATGGAAAGGAGTGACGGACTTCAATTCCACAAATAGCGCGATTTGCGTAGAGACTTTAAATTCAAAAGAATGCTTCATGCTCAGCAACCAAACGCCCCAATTCGAGCAAGTGGAGCTTCCTGCCCTTTCGTCCATCAAACAAGTTTTTCCCGATCACGAGTTCGAATTCCTGGTGCTTCATTACGACGGGTCGGTGAGCTGCGCTAGCAATAAAGCTTACGACTATCCCGCCTGCCGCTACGAAAAGCATAAATTTTTTGGCGCCATGAATGGCACTGTGAAATTCCTCTTTTCGAGTGAGAGAGATGGCGAGACCAATTTCCTTTTGACCAAAAATGCGGAATCATACTTCTTTGATACTTACTACGACGGAGTGCAAGGCTACGGAATTGATGTCTACCCGGGAGATAAGGGGAATGAGTACGATTCTGTGTCTTTCAAATTGCCGAATTTACCGCCCGTGCGTTCGTTTGACGTGGTGGGGAATAGTGCCTGTATGGTTTGGGAATCCGGCGAAGCGGCTTGTTTTAAATTTGCTAGTAGCGAGGAATAAAGAACCCCGCTCGGCAGCTATCATTCAATGCGTGTAATTCCGCTCCGCCACCAAAATCCGCTTTTGATCAGTCAATGTTACCAGGTACCTTAAATCGGCGTCGTCTAAGCTTCTGACAATAGTTACCATCGCCCATATTTATCGGCCAAATCCTGATAAGAGTGCCCTTCAATCCAACGTAGTTTTGCCAGCTCCGCGAGATCAACCCTAGGTTCCCGCCATTGGATCGGGTAGGTTTCTACCCATGCCAGTGGTTCAGTTATCCTCAACCGATGGGCACCAGCTTTCCCGTCCCACGTGCTCACCAATCGGCAGGATTGCCGATTGGGACATTCGCGCAGCGAATGCACGAAGTGGCGAGGGCAGGAGCCCCAAGATCAAACAATCCCCGCGCAAGCGCGGGGCAACTGCACGCGGTGAGAGTGGAAAGCTGTTGGTCTCGGGCTAGGAACTGGGTTCGCACTGCGGTTCACGAAAGTAGGCCGGAGGCTACTTTCGCACGCGAAGAGAAGCGTAGCGCCCCGTTAGGGGCGAGTCGCAGGAGGCGACGAGGGAATTCCGTCTGGGGGCACCAAATGTCAAACTCTGCGAACCCAAATTCTTAAAAAATCCGGGGTCGCCCGGCCGGGTCTTTGGATTGTTGAAAGCGAGTTTTACAATCACAGGGCGACCATTCGTCGTCGGACTGGACGAATTTAAGCTCTGCGCAAACTATAGGACAGCGCTATAACGATCACCGATTAGGCCAATGGCATTAATTATTCGCGCGCTTCTCCGCACAAATTTGGAATGAACCCTAAATCAAATAATTCAGGTTGGCACTAGGAAATGATAGTGCGCAAGTACTGTAGGAGTTCTCATTTGGGATCCTAAACATGTGGCACTTTCACCAACCCATATGCTTTACCCATTCATAGTAAATATGCTTGCTAGGTCGAGTGTCCAATGGTACTGGAACGGCCAGTTATTCTTTCGGGAGGAGAGTTAGTATGAAAAAGAATTGGTTAATGGTGTGTCTCACACTCCAAATTGTTTTACCATTGCAGTCACACGCGTGCAGCAGTCAGTTGGTTTCCGCAGCCGATACCCAACTCAGAGAGATTATTGGCAAATATTTAACCAACCAAATAAGCAAAGAAGAGGTGTTTGTTGCGAGGAGTATTAAGGCGCAGTATCAAGCTTGTTATTTCTTGGCGCAGGGCTTGGGTTGTGCTGAGCTCATTGAAAATCTGCGGCTGCAGTTTATTCAAATTGAGCGAGAAGCAAATCTTGGGAAGCGCACCTACCAAGAAGTTCGCGATTCCGCTTTGCTCATGAGCGCTGCAGTCGATAGATGTACAGAGATTGTAATTAATTAGCGCTGAAGTAGAATAAGACTCAACAAGCGGGGATGGTATTAAACAATAAAAACTGATAGGAATCCGCTTTGCCCGAGGTTGAGTATAGACAACATTTTGCTAAGCTGTGCCCGAATATCGCTGCCACATTGAATTCGTTAATGAATGGTTTCTCAAATAGACACTCTTGCAGATGATCATCAACCGCTAATCAACTGACGGGCGTCCGGGCGGGATAGTAAAGAGATCCCGCTCGGCAGCTATCATTCAATGCGTGTAATTCCGCTCCGCCACCAAAATCCGCTTTTGATCAGTCAATGTTACCAGGTACCTTAAATCGGCGTCGTCTAAGCTTCCCGCCATTGGATCGGGTAGGTTTCTACCCATGCCAGTGATTCAGTTATCCTCAACCGACGGGCACCAGCTATCTTTTTCTATACAAGTCATTGAGTTCATCTCAGAATTTTAGTTCGAGCCAGAGGGGGGCTAGTGTTAAAAATCGCTAAATTTACTATTTGTTTTATAAGCTTACCTCTGACTGCTTTCGCCTTGGAATGTATAGGTCCCAAAGAGGCTTCGAGTTTCGCAGTTTACTTTCATGGAATGGACAATCCTGCGCCAGGTTCTCAAGAACTTACGAATAGAAAAACGCTATCGCTAATCGCTGAAAAACTAAATATTCGCATTGCTATTCCGCGCGCAAAAGAACCATGCCCGAATGACAAACAGTTGATTTGCTGGGGTTGGAATTTTACTGATCCAAAAATTCTTAATGCGTCCCTTTCTGAATCTGCGAAAGCTCAAGCTGTATGTTTTCCGAAGGCGAAAAAGGTAGGTTTCATAGGTTTTTCAAATGGTGGCTTCATTGCAAATCAAATTCTTAAAGATTGCAAAAAAAGTGATTTTTCTTGGTTCATTTCGATTGGTGCCGCTGGGAGCTGGAATGACTCTAAAGAAAAAGACTTAAGCCAATGCGGCCACCTTAAACTAATGGCTGGTAAACAAGATACGTTCAATTACGAAAATATTAAAAAATTAGCGCGTTGGTTTAATAGCAATAAAGCTCGTGTTGATTTAATTGTATTTGATGGCGGTCACGAGATCCCCTCTAAAGAGCTTGAGCAGGAGCTTAAAAAACTATTAGCGGAGTGAGTGGCTTGAGGTCCAAATTACGCAGGCAGTTCGAAACTCTTCAAGCTGTTGGTGTCAGGCTAGGAACTGGGTTCGCACTGCGGTTCACGAAAGTAGTTCGGAGGCTACATTTGGGTGCTCAGTTTTCCCCATAGTCGATTTATCCAGCAGCCTTCTTGCGTGGTTGGCTTTGCCGAACCCTCGAGGCAATCTCAGCGGCAACCTGGTCTATAATCTTTTTCTCTACAAGGCGGCCGGCAGCATATTTATGAAGTACGCTGCTCATTAATGTTTGGTACCCAAGCCCTTCTTCTGCGGCCATCTGTCGAATCAGGTCAACATCAGTCTGATTTAGGCGAATATTGACTCGGGCCTCACGCCTACGGCTGGCGGAGGCTGCTTGGGCAGCATGGGTAATCTCGTTTCTCAATTCGCTGGAAGCTTCTTCCCATTGATCATTACCGAGAGATTTTTCGATATCTTTTTCTTTTTTAGTTAGCTTGAATTTTCTTTTCATAACTTTTTACCTCTATAGCGTTTATTGAGCCTCCGTGAATAATAGGCGGTTCGTAGCAAAATTACGGTTGGCTGGATAGTCGCCGGAACGCCTACCACATAATCCCCCACCATAACGGCCAAGACGATTTGTTCTGGGTGAGAGCGGTTTGCCGAAACTCCCTTTAAGCCACCCGACGTAATGGCATCTTCTATGTCTTCAAAGGACAGCCCGCGCTCCCGTTTTAACCACTCATTCTTTTCGGGTTTCCAGGTGAACCGGCGCATTTCTTTATTGTGTGCCTAATGAGCACCTTTTGTCAAGATGCATTTTAGTAATGTATTGATTTTACGTAGGAATTTCTATGGCCGCGCAACTGTTAATATGGCTATTAAAAATCATGTCTTTCAGTGCTTTAGTCAAGACCAACTGCTCAGGTGTTTCACGTCGGAATCGACGTTTTAGTAGCGCCCCGTTAGGGGCGAGGCGCAGGAGGCGACGAGTGAATTCCGTCTGCGACCCTCACTTTAAGGTTCAAAATATTACGATTTTTCCCAGATCTAACGAACCAATTGACACATAGTGCATTATAGTGCACTATTATTTAAATGAGGCTCAAACGCACTCCCGAGTATATCGAATGGTACGAGTCTCAAAGACCTAAGGAAAAGGCACAAATTGCCAAGCGGTTGACCAATATCGAAGAACACGGCCATTTTGGACTCGTTAAAGATCTTGGCGATTTTTTGTCAGAACTGAAGTGGGTCAATGGTCGGAGAATTTATTATTCGATCATGGAAGATGATAGTGGGGATTTGACATTATTAATCCTTGGAGGAAATAAAAATGGGCAAGATGCAGACATCAAAAAAGCGAGAAAAGTCCTCAAAAAATACATCGAAAGCTAAATCTGCAACGAAGCCACGCTTAAAAACTGGCAGTCAGGCTTATGATTACTCTGCCGCTTCAGAGTTGGCCAATCGCAAGTTTATTTCTAATGCCATTGCAGACGCATTGATTGATGGCGATGCGGACGCAGTTCGTGAAATCCTCCTCTCTCACCTTGAGCAAGTGCATAAAGACCACTTCTATAAAGATGCAGGTATTTCTAGGCGAGCCTTGTTCAAGTTGATGGAGCCGAATGCGAATCCGACTTTGGAGAGTTTAGCAAAGGTCTGTAAGGCGTTAGCGGAAGCAGCTTAAATATTGGGGATGAGGTCATCGCGAACAAGCGACGAATGCGGTACAGGAGCTCTGAATAAATCCGAGAGGGCGAATCATAAACGCCCTCTCGACATACAGATTTTTTTTAAAAGCTGATTTCGCGCGTGATGCTAGCGAACGGAGTTTTCAACGCGTATTGAACTTCGGGATCGGTTTCGCTCAATTGCATTTGGGCGAGTCGGGCCTCGAGCGCTGCGCGGTTGGCCTTAATTGCATTCACTAGGAGCGATGAACCGCCGTTTTTATCGAGATCCTCGCCATAAGGGCTTCTGCCATATTCGAGAATCATTTTGATGGCAAAGACCGCATGCATGCGCTTCCACCAGTCAGCCGAGGCCAGGGTGGCGAGCAATTCATTGTAATCGGCAAAGGCGCGCAAGTTGAAGCGGCGCGGGTAACCCCACATCGGAGATTTGTCATT
>JAKFYM010000025.1 GCA_021730855.1 Bdellovibrionales bacterium | reverse complement strand
CGCTCGGAGATCATGGATGCCAAACACGGCCTCACCAAGATCCGTGGAGATCGCGCCGATCTGGATCGCGACAAACAAAAGGTGAATTTCCAGCATAATGTGGAAGTGGACCAGGACAAGACTTTTCTACCGCCACCTTTGGCGAGTTGCTCTATGCTGGCAAGAGCCCAACTTTGCGTTATATGGCGCTCACGGAGGACGTGAAGATTCGCGAGCAGGATGGCCGCTATACACGATCGCAGGTGGCGGAATTCTTTGCCCCCACCGACACGATTGTGCTCACAGGATTCCCGGCCGTTTATGATGGTGATGACGCAGTGACCGGTGATAGGATCACCCTGTATCGCTCCACCAAGGTGGTAGAGGTCACGGCCACCAACGCCGCTGCCGGTGCGGCAGTGATGGAAAAAAGCAAAGGTCCCGCTGGCCAACCCAAACCTCTGACCAAAGAAGACGAGGAGCTCATCCCATGAAATATCTTAAGGCCGAGAATTTGAAAAAAAGCTTCAAAGAGCATCGAGCCGTGCGCGGGGTTTCTTTTGAAGTGGCGCAAGGCAAGGTGGTGGGGCTTTTGGGTCCGAATGGAGCGGGAAAAACCACTTCGTTCTATATGGTGGTGGGTTTGCTGCATCCGGATGAAGGCAGCGTGAAGATTGACGACAAAGACATTACCTCGCTCACTATGCACGAGCGCGCGCGGGCGGGCTTGGGCTATTTGCCGCAGGAAGCTTCGGTTTTTCGCCGGCTCACGGTGCGCGACAATATTTATGCCGTGCTGGAAGCCCAGGACCACCCGGAGTCGTATTGTGAGACGCGCACCCATGAACTGATTGAAGAATTTTCTCTCGGACGAGTGGCCCAGACCTATGGCTCTTTGCTGTCCGGGGGCGAGAGGCGGCGCGTTGAGATCGCTAGGGCCCTTGCCCTGAAACCAGATTTTCTGTTACTCGATGAACCATTCGCGGGGATTGATCCTATTGCCGTGGGAGACATCCAAAAGCTTATTGGCGGGCTGCGTGATAAAGGGGTCGGCATCCTGATCACGGACCACAATGTGCGGGAAACCCTGAAAATTTGTGACATGGCGTATATTCTGATCTCCGGCCTGATTGAAGAATCGGGATTGCCTTCGGAAATCGCTAAGAGCGAGAAGGCAAGAGCAAGTTACCTAGGTCAAGATTTCCATTTGTAAGGGGCAGTCAAGATGGCATTTGAAATCAAGCAGAGCCTGAAGCTAGGCCAACATCTCGTGATGACCCCGCAGCTGCAGCAGGCGATCAAGCTCTTGCAGCTCAACCGCCTCGAAATGCAGGAGCTCATCAACCAGGAGCTCGTGGAAAATCCTTGTCTAGAAGAAGTGGCCGAGCTCGATGCCTATGAAGATTCGAACGAGAGCACCGAGAATTTAGAGAATATGGAAAACCGGGAGGCCGAAGGCTCCACCACGGAAGAGATGCTCACGCCCCAGGGCGACGACAAAATCGTGGACGGCAAGGGCGAGATCGACTGGGAAGAGTATATGGAGAATTTTGCCTCCGGTCCCTCGCTCCCCAGCACCCGCGAAATCCCCGAAGAACTGCCTAACTTTGAGAATATGGTGGCCGCCGGCACCGACCTCGTCTCTCACCTGCAGTGGCAGGTGTCGATGTCGGATCTCACCGAGGATGAATGCGTGCTCGCCAAGATGATCATTGGCAATCTCAGCGAAGATGGATTTTTCATCGGCTCGCTCGAGGACATCGCTCGCGAACTGAATTTCGATCTCGAGGACGCCGAGGAAGTGCTCAAGCTCATCCAGCGTTTTGATCCTATGGGAGTGGCGGCGCGTGATGTGCGCGAATGCTTGCTCGTGCAGGCCTCACTTATTTTCGACGAAGACTCTTTGATCTTGAAGATCATCCGCAATCACCTGGAAGATCTCGAGCGCCGCAATCTCGCCGTGATCTCGAAAGCCACGGGCGCGCCGGAAGAAGATGTGCGTGAAGCCGCCCGCCAGATCAAGGAAGAATTCGATCCCAAGCCCGGCCGCAGCTTCGGCGGCGGGGGCGACACTCACTATATTGTGCCGGATGTGTATGTGTACAAAATCGGGGAAGATTTTGCGATCCAGCTCAACGAGGATGGTTTGCCGAAATTGCGTGTCTCGGCCTACTACAAAAAAATCCTGATCCAGGCCAAAGCCGAAGCCAAGGCGCACGGCAAGGGCGATCCCAAACTCACGAAAGAATATTTACAGGACAAACTGCGTGCGGCCGTGTGGCTGATCAAGTCTATCCACAATCGCCAGAAAACGATCTACCGCGTGATGGAATCCATCGTGAAATACCAACGGGATTTCTTTGATAAGGGCGTGCACTTCCTCAAGCCCATGGTCTTGCGCGAAGTGGCCGGCGACATTGGCGTGCACGAGAGCACGATTTCTCGCGTGACAACGAATAAGTACGTGCACACCCCGGTGGGCACCTTCGAGCTGAAATATTTCTTCAATAGCGGAATTTCCTCGGGCGACGGTTCGGCCGATGTGGCCAGCGAGAGCGTGAAGGAAAAAATCCGCAGCCTCATCGGCAAAGAGGATACGAAGCGCCCGCTTTCCGACCAGAAGCTCGTGGAGCTTTTGCAGGAAGACGGGATCGAGATCGCGCGCCGGACGGTGGCCAAATACCGCGAGAGCATGCATATCTTAAGTTCCGCCCGTCGCAAAAAACTGTTCTAGGAGGTTTCTGATGCAAATGGAATTCGTGCTCAAGCACACTCACAGCAATGGCGCCGAGATCAAGGCCTTCCTCGAGGAAAAAACCGGGAAGCTGAAAAAATATTTTGAGGGCCGCCTGCATGCCAAGTGGACGATCTCCTACGAAAATGATGAGCACGTCTCGCATCTGTTGGTGACGGGAAATAATATCGAGTATTTTGGCGAGGCCAAGCAGCACAATCTTTTTTCCTCGATCGAAGAAGCCGTAGATCATGTGGAGCGCCAAGTGCAGCGCCACAAGGAAATCCTCAAGGATCATCACAAATAAGGTTTTATTCTCATGCGCCTTGTAGTTTTGTCGCGAAGCCGGAATTTGCATAGCACGCGCCGGTTGGAAGAAGAGGCGCGCCGCCTAAAAGTGGAGTGCTTGGTGGTGAATCCGTTGCGCTGCCAGCTCAAGGTCAGTAGCACGGGGCCGGAAGTTTTTGTCTATGGCAAGAAGCTCGAGGGCGTGGACGTGGTGCTCCCGCGCATCGGCACTAGCATCACCGAGTACGGCCTCTTGGTGGTGCGCCACTTTGAGTGCATGGGCATTCCGGTAGTGAATGATTCCGACAGCATCCTCAACAGCCGCAATAAATTTCGCGCGCTCCAAACCTGCGCGGCCAAAGGGCTGGCGATGCCCTTCTCGGTGATGAGCCGTTCGCTCTCCGACATTCATGCGGCGTACCGTATGGTGGGCAGTTTTCCAATGGTGATGAAGCTCCTCCAGGGGGCCCAGGGCATAGGCGTGATGCTTGGCCATGATCGCTCGGCCGTAGAGAGCGTGGTGTCTACGCTCTTGAGCTTCGACAAAGATTTGATCCTGCAGGAGTACGTAAAAGAATCGGCCGGAAGCGATATCCGCGTGCTCGTGGTGGGCGGTAAGGTGGTGGCTGTGATGCGCCGCCAAGCCAAGAGCGGGGAGTTTCGCGCCAATGTGCATCGCGGGGGATGGGGCCAGAACATCACCCAGCTGCCCAAGCGCTATGAACAGCTGGCTCTAGCCGCCGCCAAGGCTGTGGGCCTCGAAGTGGCGGGCGTGGACTTGCTCGAAAGCAGCACAGGCCCCAAGCTGCTCGAAGTGAATAGCTCGCCGGGCTTTCAGGAGCTGGAGAAGGCCACGGGGATTAATGTGGCCGAGAAAATGATCCAGATGACGATGCGTAAAGCGGCCCAGGCGAAAAAACGCCGCCGGCGCTAAGAAGTCTCAGCCTCCGCATTTTGTCTTGCCTGGGCAGGACGATGGATTTGCTGGTGGTGAAATTGACAGAGCGTGATCAGGTTTTCCATTGTATGAGCACCACCTTCAGCGCGTGGCTTTTTGTGGTGTAGGTGGGTCCACCTCCGGCTAAGGCAAAGGCTACCATCGGGATTTCTTGCTTGGCACTGGCCTTTGTCGCGGAGGTTCACGGCGTGGACCTCGGAGGCGGGTATGTCGGATGTGTCGGGCTTGGATTTTCGCTGGCGTTTGGCCTTTTCCAAAGGATCGTGTTTTTCTAGGTAGGCGAGGAGGGACGCGTGCAAGGTGTCTTCGAAGGAGGCGGCTGCTTGTTTTTTGGAGCTCAGAAGGTCCTGAGCCCGCCGCAAAAGCTCCATGGTGGCTTCATCCACTCCCAGCTCCAGCTTCAAACGATCTTCGGCCACATAAGTGGCTCTTTCATGCACCGCCATTTTAGGATTCGCTTTGGCGATTTCTTTTTCCAGCATGGCTTTGGTGAGCTGTTCTGCCTTTTCTAGCCATTCGTGTTTGTTCTCGGGCGTGATCACGCAGGCGATACGCGCGGCTTTGGCCAAGGTGAACCGCCCCTTTTCCAATCCTTCTTGCAGTTCCGGCACTTCTCGAGACTTTCTTGCCACGGCTGTCAGGGCGCAGATCATATACTCGCTAAGTTGCAGCACTTTCTCGCAATAAGCGTAGCAGCTTGCGAAGCCTAATTTTTTAAAGAATTTAGAATGATCCACGGCTGCAACTATGCGTAGGAGCTCGACTTCGGCAAAACGATATTTTTTGGATTTTTCTACGGCAAGATAGTGGAGGGAGCGTTCTGCGAGGCTGAGAGTGGAAAGGTCCATGCGGGTCTCCGGTGTGTGGCGCTCTCTAAATTTTTGCGAGTGGATGCAAAGCTGAGGAGGCGAGTGATTCGCTTTGAAAATAAATTATATTTATGATTCGTCAATTAGAAAAATAAAGAAGAGGAAGATTTTCCTGGGGATTTTTTTGAACTATTGGTTGAGATTTTGGGGGCAATGAGGCGTCGAGCATTATCCTGCCTGGGCAGGACGACGATTCTTAGCCCGCGAGCTTTTGGTAGCGCTTACGCGCTTCTTTGCGCGCGGTCACGATCTCGCTCTTGTCTTCGGTTTTACTTTTGAACTCTTCCACTGTTAGGCAGCCATAGAGTTTGCGCACCAGCATATCCGAAACTTCTTCATTCAATGTTTTTTCTAGATGAGCCTTCCAGGTCGGAGGCACCACTACTTTTTGGCGGATCAAGTGACCAAGGTAATCGTCCACCACGCTCTTGAGAAAAAGCTCGCGGCTATCGTAGTTGAAATCGTAGAGATGCTTTTCAAAAATGATGAAGAGCGGGTCCCACTTGCGAACGCTGAAGGCGCGTTTTTTGCGTTTTTTTCGAAACACCATAGACAATCCACTTATCGGAAGACTAACGCAGCCCTTTAGGAGCATCACCGTCCTCGATGCGTCCATCCTTTTTACGCTCCGCGTCCAAGTCTACCGAAATCATTGACAAATCACGGCCTGAGATTACTTTAAAAGAGATTCCCGACATCCATAAGGAGACACCCATGCGCGCAATGAATGTGATGATGCTGGCTAGCCTAAACAGAGGAAAGCAGGCGGAATTTGCGGAGCTCTTGAGTCGGCACGGCTTGAAACTAGGCACTGTGGACCAATATGTGCGCAATGCCACTTTTCTCGGGCATGTGGAGTCCACCGCGCCCACGGCCACCTATGTGGCCAATGCGGAAGCAAAGTGCCGCGCTGCTTTCCAAGCGGCCAAAGTGCCCACCTTTGCCGACGATTCTGGCCTAGAGATCACGGCTCTGCAGAATCAACCGGGTGTGCATTCGGCATATTTTGGCAAACCAAACGCCCGTGAGAGCCAAGACCAAGCCAACCGCCGGCAGGTGCTGGAAGCCTTGAAGGGCAAGTCGGATCGCTCGGCCCGTTTTCGCTGCGTGATTGTTTTTATGGTCGAAGGCCTAATGCTGCAGGCCGAGGGCGTTTGCGAGGGCAAGATCGCCGAAAAAGAATCGGGCACAGGTGGTTTTGGCTACGATCCGATTTTTATTCCCAATGCTGGCCAGGGCAAGACATTCTCGGAAATGACATCCGAGGCAAAAAACCTTATCAGTCATCGCGCTCTCGCCGTGGAGCATTTGGCTCAACTGATCCAAGAGCGTGAAGTCCAGTTAGTGAGACCTTAAGAATGATCGAAGTAAAAGAGCTCAGCAAAACCTATAACGACCGTCTGGCCATCGATAAGATTAGTTTCTCCGTGGGCAAGGGGGAGATCCTCGGTTTTCTCGGGCCTAATGGCGCGGGCAAAAGCACCACGATGAAGATCCTCAGTGGTTTTATGGCCGCCAGTTCGGGGGCGGCCATTGTGAATGGCCACGATGTGGGTAAGTCTCCGATCCCCGCGAAAGCCTCGATTGGCTACCTGCCGGAAAATCCTCCCGTGTATATGAATATGGACGTGGAATCCTATCTCACGTTCGCCGCTCGCCTACATGGGGTAGAAAAGGCGCAAGCAAAAATGGCCGTGCAAAATGCCATGGAAAAATGCGGGATCGCCGATGTGCGCCGCCGCCTGATCGGAAATCTTTCCAAAGGCTATCGCCAGCGCGTGGGCTTGGCCCAGGCGATCGCCCACAATCCGCCCGTGCTGATTCTCGACGAGCCCACGGTGGGACTGGACCCGCGCCAGATCATTGAGATCCGGAATCTTATCCAGAGTCTTGGGGGGAATCATACGGTGATTCTCTCCACGCACATCCTGCCCGAAGTGCAGGCTACCTGTTCCCGAGTGGTGGTGATCGACCGCGGGCGCGTGATCGCGCAGGACACCTTGAGTGGCATTGCTTCCCGCATGCAGGCCAATGTGCGGCTCACGGTGACGGTGCGAGAAGATCCTAGCCGTGCGCAGATCGAATCCCTGCCCGGAGTGCTTTCGGTGACCCGCACGGAGAAAGAAGGCGAGCATCTCCTCCTGATCGAGACCAGCAAGGGGCGGGACATCCGCTCCGACGTGGCGGAGTATTGCGTGCAGAACAAGCTTGGCTTGCTCTCCATCACCCGTGAGAGCCTGAGCCTAGAAGACGCCTTCGTGCGGTTGATCAACCAAGAGCCTGAGGAGCAAAAATGAAAGAAATCCTCCTGATCGCGAAAAAGGATTTGAAGTCCTATTTCTCTTCGCCTGTGGCCTATATCTTACTGGCGAGCTTTCTTTTCCTGCTCGGTTGGTTCTTTTGGAATTTTTTCTCGCGCTACCAATTTGCTTTGAGCATGGGCTATGGCGAGCGCCCCAACCTCAACGACAATGTGGTGCGCCCGCTTTTTGGCAATATGAATGTGATCCTGCTTTTTTTGGTTCCGCTGGTGACGATGCGCCTAATCGCCGAAGAGCGGAAAGACCATACCATCGAGCTTTTGCTCACGGCTCCGATCCGGCCCGCGCAAATCGTGTTGGGAAAATTTCTCGCCGGCCTGGGCCTGCTGCTCGTGATGGTGGGGCTCTCGCTTTTTTATCCTCTGATTCTGCAGCTCACTAGCGCGCCTGATTGGGGAGTGGTGGGCTGCTGCTATTTGGGCATGGTGCTGGTGTCTGCGGCCTATAGTGCCGTTGGCCTCTTCTGGAGCGCGCGCACGGAGAACCAAATCGTGGCGGCCGTGCTCACCTTTGGCACCCTGCTTTTTTTCTGGCTCATCTCCTGGGCCGCCGACAGCGCGGGGCCGATTTGGGGTGAGGTGCTTACCTACCTTTCGCTCATCGGGCATTTCTCTAATTTCGTGCAAGGAGTGTTTGATACCTCCGATCTGGTGTTCTACCTGAGCTTCACCGGCTTTGTGCTTTTCCTCACCTATCTTTCGCTGGAAAGGGAGGCCGCATGAAACTTCTTTCCAATATCTTAGCGGTCCTCGGCTTCCTCGCGCTCTGTGCTTGGCTGGTATTGCTCGTGGTGTATCCCGATCCTTTCACCCTACAGGTGGCTGGAATCACCACCGCGGTATTGGCCCTGGCCTGGGTGGGCCTCAATGCCAAAAGCCTCCTGGCTTTTTTCAAGCTTCGCTCCACTCGCTATGGCGTGAACCTTGCGTTTGTGACCTTCCTCGTGCTCGGAATCCTGACGTTCCTAAACATCTTGGCCAAGGACTATAAGTGGCGCAAGGATTTCAGCCGCGGCGGGCAGGCCTCTCTTTCCCAGCAGAGTCGCAAAATCCTCGCCGAGCTTCCGCAGGACGTGAAGATGTATTATTTCGGCACCCAGGAAGAAAAAGAGCGGGTGGCCACGCTTTTCCGAAACTACCAATACGAAACCAGCCGCGTGAAATACGAATTTGTAGACACAGCCCGGCGTCCGATGGTGGTGCGCTCGATGGGCGTGGAGAGAAATGGCACCGTGGTGCTTGAGCTCGAGAGCACGAAAAGGAATGTGAAGGTCGAAGGCGCCACGGAAGAAAAGGTGACCAATGGCTTGATCAAACTTTTGCGCCAGAAGGATTTGCGGATTTATT
The DNA here is from genome assembly GCA_021730855.1 of Bdellovibrionales bacterium. Lineage (GTDB taxonomy): Bacteria > Bdellovibrionota > UBA1018 > CAIPTA01 > CAIPTA01 > JAKFYM01. The sequence goes on along the minus strand of JAKFYM010000025.1, from coordinate 2,151 downwards.
TCACCGTGGGCCATGGCGAGCGCTCCACTGAGGCCCAAGATGAGCTTGGCTTCTCCTTCCTCAAGGACCAGGTGGAGAAACAAGGATATGGTTTTCAGGAGCTAAACCTCCTGGCCACGGGCCGGGTGCCGGAGGATGCGTCGGCGGTGCTCATCGGCGGCCCACAGCAGGCCTTCTTTCCCAAAGAACTGGAAATCCTAAAAGCTTGGTTGGGGCAGGGGGGGCGCCTATTGGTGGCCGTGGACCTAGATCCCCAGGAGAGCGGGTTAACGAAAGGCAGCCGCCAAATGGCCGAGCTCGTGAAGCCCTTTGGCGTGGAAGTGCATAGCCAGATGCTCGTGGATCCTTTGAGCAAATCGGCCAATGTGGAGCCGACCATTCTTTTTGGTTTTGCCGATTCGCGAGATCACCCGATCTCGAAGGATTTTCGGCAGTCCAAGGTAGAGGCGAACTTCTTGTTCCGTCTCACCACCTATCTCTCGCCGATCGAAGGCGGCACCAACGCCGTCACCAGCCTGGCGCGTACTTCGCCTAGTGCGTGGGCGGAGAGCGATTGGGCTAGCCTAGTTCGTGGCGTGGTGAGCTTTGACAAAAACGCGGATAAGCAGGGCGAGATGTCGCTGGCCTTGGCCGTGGAGACCACCGCTGCGGGCGCGGCCAAACCCACGCGCCTCGTGGTGCTGGCAAATTCGATCGTGGCCACGAACGCCATGCTGGATAAGGCGCAGAACCGCGATCTAGTGTTAAATTCTCTCGCCTGGCTAGCGAGCGATGAGCAGTTCATCAGCATCCGGCCACAGGAAGATCCTCAGGCTACGCAGGCTTCGAACCCCGCCGCGGCCGGGATTGTTTTCCTCGTGGTAATCATCCTCATGCCCCTAGTGCTGGTGGTTAGCGGCCTGATCGTGTGGCAGCGGAGAAGGAAGCTGTGAAGCCACGCTCCCTCCTAGTATTGATGCTTGTTTTTATGGGGCTCGGCTCATTTGCACTTTTTGATCCGCTCAAGAGCAAAAAAGAAAAAGCAGCCGAGCGAGATGCCCATGTGTTCTGGCTCAAGGACAAAAAACTCGAATCCCTCGTGATCACTCAGGGGAAGTCGAAAATCCAAATAGACTGCGCCACTCCTGAAGGCTGCACCTTTGATGGCAGTGCGGAATGGAAGCTCACGGCGCCTGTGCAGGATCGAGGAGATTCTTCTGCGATTGCGTCCTTGGCGAGTGCCGCCCTGAACCTTAAACCCGTGGACAAGATCGAGGTCGAAGGCGCGCTCGAGGAGTTTGGATTGCAAGAGCCTAAGGCCATATTTGAGCTGCGGGTGAAGGGGGAGGCAGAGCCGTACCAACTAAAAGTCGGGGCGAACGCCGCGGTGGGGCCGAATGTTTATCTGGCCACCAACAAAGATCCCAAACATGTTTTCCTCGTGGCCTCGTATTTTACGGCCATGCTCGAGAAGGAGCCTTTCCACTGGCAGAACAAACGTCTCTTTCCTGAGCTCGAAGCCGACGCGATCCAAGCAATTTCCTGGACGGGAAATTACCGCGCCCAAGAAACGGCCGGCGCCTGGAACCTGCTTAGTCCTGTTGCGGCCCGGGCCAATAAGATCATGATGGAGGGGCTGGCCAGCACCCTCGCCTATACTTCGGCAAAATCTATTTATACGGGAAAACGACCCACCAAATCCGCCGAGCTGGTGATTGGGTTCGGGGACAAAAAGCTTGAGCTTTACCCCCATGGCGCGGTCTCTGCTGAGGGAACGAAGCAGTATATCGCGGCCGCGGGGGAGAAGCTTTATGTAGTAGATGCCACGCCCTATGATCGTTTTCGCAAGCCCCTGCTCGAGTACCGCGAGCGCACCCTGCTTAGCCCTGAAGTGCGCGCTCAGCTCAAGACGTTTGAGCTAAAGTTTCCTAAGGAAAAGAAAGCCATCACACTCCGGCAGGAGGGAGAAAAATGGGTGCACTCCGCTGGTGACCAGCCGGCCGAGCCGCTTTCGCAAACCCGGATTCAGGGGTTCCTGCATTCCCTCGTCGACGATGCGGTCGAGGCTTTTCCCTCGGCCGCTACGGCGCAAAATTTCTTCCGCTCAGCTCCTGCCGATCTGTTGTTCGATTTTCAGGGCGTAGCCCTATCCTTTAAGGTCTTTCAACGCAA
>JAKFYM010000292.1 GCA_021730855.1 Bdellovibrionales bacterium | reverse complement strand
CATATAGACCGTGGCCCACATATTGGTGCCAAAAACAGCCATGCCCACCCGCAACAAAAGATAGTGGAGCGGGCCTTTGTAGTAGTTGGGCTCGCCTCCCAAAGTCTGGAGGAACCAATTCCCCTGCTGGGCCATTTCGATGGCCTGGGAAACATAGACCTTATCGTCGCCCGCGGGACGCACCACTCGATCGCCCAGGAAAGGAACATAAATCAAAAGCAGAAAGAAGATCAGGAGCTTCCAGTGGAAAACGGGCGTGGACTGCGCAAAGAAGGTCACGCCCGAGCCAAATCGCAAACTTCCAAATTTTTTATTCACTGGCTCTCCCACAAGATGAATTCTGCAACTTCTTTTGTACTCCGCCCCACAAATTCCGAACGGAAAGCAATATTGATTTCTTTCCATGGGCAAGTGCCCTCGTTCGCGCTCCAATCGGAACGCTCAAGAGCCACCAATGCTTCACGCACACGAGAATCGACGAGCTTTATATCAGAGAGGCGGCAACCCGCCAATTGCGAAACCAATTCCTGCTTAGCTAAAAAATCCCTTGAGGAATCTTTGAAAAAAAGCAGCCTGAGCGACGCGTCTCGCACCGGGAGATGAAAATAGAGGCCATACAGCCAGAGCGCATGCCCCAACAAGAAAACCATCGACAAGTTTTTTTGCCAGCGCGGGAGTGAAAACAAGCCGAGCGCAAAAAAGAAACTGAGGCAGAAAATAGGGATTTCGAAATAACGGGGCGTGGGCTTGAGCATCATCAGCCCTAAGCAAGTAACGCTAAGCAAAAACCAGCGTTGCCAGGTTTGGTCGAGGAGGCGAAATCCTCTCCAGGCCCCAAAAGCAAAGAGCAGGAAAAAAACGGCAAAAATAATCCCGCCCACTCCCCTCCAGCTTTCGATGCCCTTAGCCACCGCTAGCGGCCACGACCCTTCGGCAAAAAAAAGCGCATTGAACACAAAAGGCACGGCCGCCACCAGCGCCAGCCAATCCCAAAAACGCGCGCGCCAAAATCGCCAGCCTTCCGCTCGCTGGAGAAGAAGAGCCGCCATTCCCAAGGCCGAAGCGAGGAGCGCCAGCGGCTTTCCCTTTTCTGGCAGCTCCAGGGTGACTTTTAGGAAAAAAAGCGCGAGCAAGAGCAAGGCCACCAGGCCACTCCGGCGCTCTTTGGCCCCGATCTCCTTGCCAAGAGAAATCCAAGTGGCCGCCAGAGCGAGACCCATTCCATAAAACAAAATATGCGCCGTGGTGCCCGCCACCCAGGCCAGGGCCACTAGCCAAAAGAGTCGGTGCGTGAGCGCCCAAGCCCCCACACCAAAGGCCAAAAGATGAAAGCCCGTGAGCTCAATGCTAAAGCGATGGTTGAAGAGGAGAGCGGGAAGCAGCGCCAGCACAAAGAGAAAAAAACAAGCCTGAGCACGCAGGCCCCGCTGCCACAGAGCGAGGGCGAAAAAGAAAATCCCCGTCACGCTCAGAAAAATTTGGCTGGCGCGAAAAACCACCAGCGAAGGGCCAAAGGCTTTCATCCACAAAGCCGCCCAGTAATGCGCCCAGGGTGCGGTATAGGGAGTCATGGCCTCCAGGCTCCAGAAGCCGGGCTCAAAAGCCAGGCGCCAGGCGTAGTTCATGGCCCAGGCCTCATCGAAGTGAAAGCCTGGCAAGGCCCAGAGACGATAGAAATGCAAAAAAAAGAGCAGCCCGAAGCCCGCGCTTAAATAAAGAAAGTTAGGGCTGGCGTTCGAGGAATTTTTTATAGGCATGGAATGAATAATTCGGGTGCACGCCAAGCCGTTGCTGGATTTCGTTCTCGGCAAGATTCGCACGCAGCCAGGAGGCAATCGCAAAATGGCGGAGGGTTTTAGGCTTCAGGGAGCGATACCCGCTTTCTTTAGCGAGACGACGAAAAAAAAGCTCCACGCCCCGGGGAGTCATTTTTTCGGAAGTGATGCCGTGGCGATTAAAGCCGGGAAAGAGGTGCTTTCCTGAGTTGGCCTGCCTCCAGCGCAGGAGCAGCTCTTGCGTCTCGGAGGAAAGACGCAAAGTTCGCGGCTTCTTTCCTTCTAAGGCAAATGAATTTTGTTTCCATTGGTCCCAGCGTAGCGAACATAGCTCGGCCACGGTGAGCCCAGTCTCCGCCAGCAGCCGCACGGCGGCTTGGTTGCGGAGAGCCAGTGGGCCCTGGCCCTTCAAAGTAGCCAGCATTTTTTCATAATCAGTAGGCACGGGGATCCAGGGCAGACGCTCGAGCCGCTCCGGCGCGCGCACGAACTGCACATCAGACGCCGCCATCTTCTTGCGACTCACCGCGTACTTGACCAAGGATTTTGCGCTTAGCAGCTTGCGACGCCTCGTATTGATCTTGAGTCCCTGCCGCTCTAGCCAATATTGATAGGCTTCAAAATCACGTGGCTTGAGCGTGTAAAAATCACGCGCTTTCTCGTCGAGAAAGCGCTCAAATAAAGCGAGATCTCCCTTATACGAAGAAATGGTGGAGCTTGATTTCCCCACTCCGGTGAGAAAACCCACATACCCTTTCACCAATTTTGCAATCGAAAGTTTTTCTTTCTTTTTCGCTTTCATGAAATTCCCCACGCTTCTAATTTGACAAGTTTTTTCCCATGAAGCAAAACATTAATACACTAGGAATTTTTAAACCTAACGGATCTTGAAGTTACTAATCTTAAGATCATATCAGTTTATCGATCCTATGAATTGAATCGCAAACCCTGATCGCAATTTTTTGAGGAGTTACGCATGAACCAGAAGTTCTTTTCTTGGACAGCCCTACTACTAAGCCTCTCGGCCGTGGCAATTGTCAGTTGCACGAAAAAAGAGGCGGCCCTCGAGCAGCCAGCGAACACCGTGGTCGCTACGGACAAAATCCGGATCGGGCACTTTGCCTCGCTCACTGGAGAAGTGGCGGCCTTCGGGAACTCCACAAAGAAGGGCGTAGATCTTGCCCAGGAACTTTTTAATGCAGCTGGCGGCTTTGATGGCAAGCCTGTGGAAGTCATCACCTACGATGACCAAAGCAAGCCTGAAGAAGCGCTCAGCACCGTGACCAAGCTCATCACCCAAGACCAAGTGCTCGGCCTGCTCGGTGAAGTGGCCAGCGGCCTTTCGAAAGTGGCGGCCGACGTGGCGATGAGAAACAAAACTCCGATGCTTTCTCCCGCAAGCACCAATCCTGACGTGACCAAAAAAGGCGAATATATTTTTCGTATTTGCTTCATCGACCCTTTCCAGGGCGAGGTGATGGCGAAGTTTGCCACCGAGAACCTTAAGGCTAAAACGGCCGTGGTGATCCGTGACGTGAAACAAGACTATTCCGTGGGTTTGGCCGACTTCTTCAAAAAAGCCTTCGAAGCCAAGGGTGGAAAAATCCTCACCGACACGAGCTACCAGTCTAAGGACACCGATTTCCGTGCCCAGCTCACCGATGCCAAGGCCAAGAAGCCCGACGTAATTTTCGTGCCTGGCTACTACAACGACGTGGCCTTGATTGTGAAACAGGCCCGCCAAATGGGCATCAAGCAACCAATCCTGGGCGGCGATGGTTGGGAATCGGAAGACTTGGCTAAAGTAGCCGGCAAAGAGGCCTTGGAAAATACCTATTACTCGAACCACTATGCCCCAGACACCACCGACCCTACCGCCCTAACCTTCATCGAAAGCTTTAAGAAAAAGTATGGGGGTGAGCGTCCAGACGCCATGGCGGCTCTTGGCTTTGATGCTTTCAACGTGATGATCAATGCCATGAAGCGAGCCAAGTCGCTCACGCGCGAAGATATCCGCGTGGCTTTAGCGGAGACCAAAGACTTTGCTGGCATCACTGGCAATATCTCGATCAACGAAGACCGTAACGCGGTGAAGTCGGCTGTGGTCCTAAAATACGTCAAAGGAATGCCCACGTATTTTGCCACCGTAAATCCCTAAAGCTCCGTGACCGAATTCCTGCAACATACGGTGAATGGAATCTCCCTGGGTGCGATCTACGCCTTGATCGCCCTGGGGTACACCATGGTGTATGGAATTCTACAGTTCATCAACTTCGCTCACGGCGAAGTCTTCATGCTCGGCGCCTATACTGGTTATTTCCTCGGCAATACGCTCGGGGCCAATAACGGGCGCCAAGGCATGGGAATTTTTCTGCTTGTCCTGCTCCTCACTATGGCCGTGACGGCTTTGATCGGCTTCCTCGTGGAGCGCTTCGCGTACCGCCCTCTTCGCAAAGCTCCGCGCATCAATGTCTTGATCACTGCCGTGGGCGTGTCCTTACTTTTCCAATTCAGCGCGCAATTGTTTTTTGGGCCTAATCCCCGGCCCTTCCCCACTCTCGTGGATTTGAATGGGGCCTTCTATCTTGGCGGCGTGCAAATCGATGCGATCCAGATTGTGGTTTGCCTGGTGGCTTTTGCTCTGATGCTGGCTCTGGAGCTCTTCCTCTACCGCACTCGGGCAGGCAAGGCGATGCGGGCGGTGGCTCACAATCCTGATGCGGCTCTTCTTTTAGGCATTCCCGTGAATCGCATCATCAGCCTCACCTTCGTGATCGGGTCCGCCTTAGCCGGAGCGGCCGGCATCTTAGTGGGTTTAGCGTATCCAAAGATTGAGCCATTGATGGGATTGATGCCGGGATTAAAGGCCTTTGTGGCCGCAGTGCTTGGAGGCATTGGCAATATCCGCGGTGCCGTGGTGGGCTCCCTGCTGATGGGGCTTTCCGAGCAGTATATCGTGGTCTATGGCATTCCCACCCTGCGCGACGCTCTCGCCTTTGCGGTGCTTATCTTCATTTTGATCTTTCGGCCCACCGGCCTTTTGGGCCGCAGAGTGGCGGAGAAAGTCTGATGCGATCGCTGCAGACGCTCTGGCCCTGGCTGGTTGCTTTTTGCGCCTGCTTGCTGCTCGCCTTCGTTGTTTACCCAAGCCTCATCCCCTACCACCAAACTATTTTTATAGTGGCTGGCCTCAATATCATCCTCGCCGTGAGCCTCACGCTCACGAATGGCTATACCGGGCAGTTTAGTCTAGGGCATGCCGGTTTTATGTCGGTGGGAGCCTATACTTCCGTGGCTCTCACGATGTACCTCCTTCCTAAACTTGGTTGGACAGGCGCTTCGCAGGAAGTTTTTTTTGCGTTGAGCCTCCTTGCCGCCGGATTTCTTGCGGCGGGTTTCGGCTATTTGGTGGGCCTTCCCTCCTTGCGCCTGAAGGGGGATTACCTAGCCATCGTCACTCTCGGCTTTGGCGAAATCATCCGTGTGATCCTGCTCAATATTGAGTCCCTCGGAGGCGCCCGTGGCCTCACAGGCATCATCCCCTTCACCGACCAGTATTGGGTGATCTTCCTCTGCCTCGCCACGGCCTTTTTAGTTTTCCGCCTGCAGCACACTCCGGTGGGCCGCGCCATGCTCTCGGTGCGGGAAGACGAAGTGGCCGCCGAGGCCATGGGCGTGAACACCACCCGCACGAAAGTGAAGGCCTTCGTGATGGGCGCCTTCTGGGCCGGAATCGCGGGCGGGCTCTACGGCCACTACTACGGTTACGTGAATCCTTCGAACTTTGGTTTCATGCGCAGCTTTGAGATCGTGGTGATCGTGGTGCTAGGAGGCCTTGGCTCGGTAAGTGGCGCCATTCTCGCGGCCATTGGTTTGACCATCCTGCCCGAGGCCCTGCGGCCCCTGCAGGAGATCACCCGCATCGATTTTCGCATGATCATTTACTCGCTCGTGCTCATTCTTTTCATGATCTGGAAACCCAATGGCCTGCTTGGCCGCCATGAACTCACCTACTATTTTCGCAAGCTAAGGAGAGCGCCGTGAGCTCCCCCGTGGTGCTAGAGCTTGACCAGGTGAGCGTGCATTTTGGCGGCATCAAGGCCGTGCAGAGCCTCTCGCTCCAGCTGCATGAGGGGGAAATTCTCGCCCTGATCGGGCCCAATGGCGCCGGAAAAACCACGGCCTTCAATGTGATCACGGGGGTCTACCAACCCACCGCCGGCGAGGTGCGCGGCTTTGGCCAGAGCCTTCGTGGGCTGCAGCCACACCAAGTCACAAACCGCGGCTTTGCCCGCACCTTCCAGAACATCCGCCTCTTCAAGGACCTCAGCGTGCGCGAGAATATCCTAATTGCTCTCGACCGCACCACCAGGAACACCACTCTCCAATCCCTCCTGCGCTCTCCCTCTTTTTTCCGGGACGAAGACAGCAAACGAGAAAAGGTGGAAGAGCTCCTAAATATTTTTTCCTTACATGTCTCCGAGGAGAGTTCCGCACGCAATCTTCCTTATGGCGTGCAAAGACGGCTCGAGATCGCCCGCGCCATCGCCACGGGAGCTAAGGTGCTTCTCCTCGACGAGCCCGCCGCCGGCATGAATGGCCAGGAAACGGCTAGCCTAATGGAAACCATCCGCTTCATTCGCGATCGCTTCGCGCTTTCGATTTTTCTGATCGAGCACGATATGCGGCTCGTGATGGGCATCAGCGACCGCGTGGCCGTGCTGGAATACGGAAAAAAGATCGCCGAGGGAAATCCCAAAGACGTGCAGGCCGACAAAAACGTGATCCGCGCCTACCTAGGAACCGAATAGATGGAAACCCTACTCGAATTCAAAAATGTTTCGGTGGCCTACGGGGGCATCCAAGCCCTGCATGACGTTTCCTTCCAAATCCCCAAGGGCGAGATCGTGACTATCCTCGGTGCCAATGGGGCCGGAAAATCTTCTTGCCTGCGCGCTCTCTCGGGCCTCATTCCCCTCAAAGGCGGCTCGATCAGTTTTCGCCAAGAAGTTCTCTCTAGCTGGGCCTATAAGCACCCCCACCGCGTGGCCTTGAAAGGCATTGCCCATGTGCCAGAGGGGCGCGGGATTTTTCCCGAACTCACGGTGGACGAGAACCTCGACCTTGGTGCCTGGAGCGTGGCGGGGAAATCCAAGCAGGATCGCGAACGAGTCTTTGCCTATTTTCCCCGCCTGAAAGAACGTCATAGCCAGCTTGGCGGCACCCTTTCGGGAGGGGAGCAGCAGATGCTTGCGGTTGGCCGAGCCCTCATGAGCCACCCCACCCTACTCGTACTGGATGAACCTTCCTTGGGCCTCGCCCCTCAGGTCATCAGCTTGATTTTTCGCATTCTCGAGGAAGTGAACAAAAGCGGCACCACCATTCTCCTAGTGGAGCAGAACGCTCACCTTGCCCTCCAGGTGGCCCACCGCGGGATTGTTTTAGAGACCGGAACTCTAACGCTCATGGACGAAGCGAAGAATTTGTTGAATAATCCAAGGATACGAGAAGCTTATTTAGGAAACCATTAAACGCCCTTCAAGGATGTAGGCGAAAGGAGACAAGTGAAATTCTTCATAGACAGCGCTTTGACCGACGAAATCCGCCTAGCCGCCGACATGGGCATGATTGATGGTGTGACCACCAATCCCAGCCTCATTGCCAAATCTGGCAAAGACTTCCATACCGTGATCAAGGAAATCTGCGAAATCGTGGATGGCCCGATCTCGGCCGAGGTAGTGAGCCTCGACGCCCCCAATATGCTCAAAGAAGGCCGAGAGCTCGCCAAAATGCACCGAAACATTGTGGTGAAAGTTCCCCTCACCGAGGAAGGCCTAAAAGCCACCAAGCAGTTCACCAAAGAGGGCATCAAGACGAACGTCACCCTCTGCTTTTCGCCCACCCAAGCGCTGCTAGCCGCGAAAGCAGGCGCCACCTATATCAGTCCCTTCATTGGGCGGCTCGACGACAATTCACAGGATGGGATGGCTCTGATCCGCGAGATCCGCACCATTTACGACAACTATGATTTCCGCACCGAGATCTTGGCGGCCTCGATTCGCCACCCTTTGCACGTGCGCGACGCCGCGCTAGTGGGCGCAGACGTTTCCACCTGCCCGCTCAAGATTTTGCAGCAATTGGTAAAACATCCACTCACGGATAGCGGCCTCCAGCAGTTCTTGGCCGATTGGGAGAAAAGAAAAAAATGAAGCTATGGCTTGGGCTCCTTCTACTGACCCTCACCGCTTGCTCCAGCACCCCTCCAGCCTCAGAGGAAGCGCCTTCCTCGGAAGCGGCCGAAGCGAGCCCTGATCTCTCCTCTACGCCAGATCCCCTATTCGCGCCGGACCCGGCCACGGAAGAAGCAGCCTTAGCCACGCCGGTAGAAAACGAAGCGAGCCCGCTTGCGGAGCCAACGCCTCCCACGGCCGAGCTCCCCGCTCCTAGCCAAGAGACGGCGGCCATGGAGCCGCCCCCCGCTCCGGAAGCACCTGCCGCTTTGTCGTCGGAGCTTCCAGCACCCGCTACGGCGGAAAAACCGATCGCCGCCGCTACGGCGCCAACAGGCGCTGGTCCCAAGAAAAGCGTGCAGGAGGAATTCAACGAATACCAAAACCGCATCGAAGCCAGAGAAGCTGAAGACGATGCGCTAGAGACCAGGGCTTTGTTTCCCCACGAGGGCGGCAGCTTGCAAATTGGCCTCGACTACACCAATGGGGCCTTTTCCGACTATGATTTTGACCCCACACAGGCCATCAAAAATGCCGACTCCACCAAAGGAGCGATGCTTTCCTTTATTTACTTTCCCGTGCACAGCCTCTCTTTGGGCCGCCTCGGGATTGGGCCACAGGCGTCAGTCTATTGGTCAGACTTCTCCGTTGGCAATAGCGTTGTCCGCGAAGGAGTTGCGGCCACTCGTTCCTATGGTGGGAGACTGGTCTACGAATTCGCCTATTTCTTGGGTCAGTGGATCGTGCCGCATGCGTTCTTTGGCTATGATTATGTGAGCGTGAAAACCGTGAAGGTTACCATCGCCACTAACCCCGATCCCATCGCGGATTTTCCAAGCCGTACCTTTTATTCTCAATCTATTGGTGGTGGTTTACGCCTCAATCTCAACCGGCTAGAGGCCGACACCGCTCACCGCGCCCTAGTGAGCACAGGGATTCGCAAAGTGTATTTGAACTACACTGTGCAACAGCGCCTAGGCAACCAAGGCAATGATTTGGCGCACTTTTTAGGCTTGAGATTCGAAATGTGAGGTGCTAGTTTTTGCTCCTTCCATGCCCAGGTGGTGAAATTGGTAGACACACTATCTTGAGGGGGTAGCGCGCAAGCATGCTGGTTCGAGTCCAGTCCTGGGCACCAATTTTGTCTAAGTTACTGATACTAAAAATATTTTCTGATTCTCTAAAACTCTGGATGTGAAATAAGTGTGATTCTCTTCACGCATTCACAACAGAGTTTTTGCTTTTGTGGCTTTCCAAGCTCAGCACGTTCCCCTCTTCCTCCGGTCTAAACGAGACAACTTGAATTGCCTCGCCTAGATGGTCGGGACTCAAGTGGGCATACCTTTGAGTCATCTCCATCGTGGAATGTCCGAGGATCTTTTGCAGGTCATAGATGTTTCCGCCATTCATCATGAAGTGCGAAGCGAACGTATGGCGCAAGTCGTGGAACCGAATGAGACGCGTGAAACCTGCCTTCTTTTGCGAACGATGAAAAACTCGGCAGAGATGGTGGGCATCTATCGGATCGCCTGTCTCTTCGCAGAAAACAAACTCTCCGCGCTGCTCTCGCATCAGTTTCACAAACACGTTTTTCACCACTGGATTAATCGGAACATACCGTTTCTTCCCGCTCTTGGTCGTCTCACTCAAGCCGTAGCGCGACAGGCTCCGGCTCACGATGAGCTGGTTCCGAACGAGGTCTACGCGGTCCCATTTCAATGCACACAGCTCTCCTCTTCTCATTCCCGTATTCAGGGCGGTAATGAAAAGAGGCGCAAGTGGATCTAGCTGTGAACCATTTAGAAACTGCTGAATTTCAGGATTCGTCCAGTAGTCAAAGTGTGGCTCCGGTTCCTTTACGGGCTTGTAGCGGGCAAGAGGATTCCTGGCCAGGTACTGCCACTCGACTGCATCGTTCATCATCGTCAGGAGGCAGCCAAGGATCATATTGATTCCCTTGGGCACATGACCAGCCTGTCTCAGATTCGCAACCAGCCTGTTTGCATGATCGGCCCGGATGTTTCGAATTTTCTCCGATCCACAGATCGGGAAAACGTGAACCATTAGATACCTTCGGTAGTTCGTCTGGGTCGAAGGAGAAAGGCGTACTAAGACTTTATCCCGCATCCAGATTTCCGCGAACTCCGTCATGGTCAACTGGTCGTTCACAACAATGCCAGATGCCTTCTGCTCGTTGCGTTCCCGAAGCGTTCGTCGCTCCCACTCTTTAGCTAGTGTCTTGTTTGGAAAGTGCCTCGTTGTACGAATGCCGTCGGCACCGTAAATCGAAACACGAAATACTATTCCCTTTTTCTTTTTTAATTCTTCAATCATGGCAATCCTTTCGAATTGGCCTTGCTGAAGCGTGTGTCTATTTCAAAGAACGATTTATTGTTTGTATCATGGCCACCTCGGTTAAATCTAGGCGGGGTGCTCCGCTGCGCAAGCATCCAGTTTTCCAGGTCTTGCGCGCGGAACCGCACAAGTCGGCCAAATTTTAGAAATGGAATCTCCTTTCTGAAAATCATCGAGCGCAGCTTGGAAACTTTTAAATTGAGGAAAACAGCCGCCTCCGAAATCGTCATAGGACTCAAATGCGATTTCCCCTCAGTACTCCTTTTTATTTCAATCTCAGTTTCTGTTTTCCAAATCCCCTGTATTTTCGTATTTTTCTCTTCCCCCTCCCCTG
>JAKFYM010000157.1 GCA_021730855.1 Bdellovibrionales bacterium | reverse complement strand
CTTGAAGCGGAAAAAAACATTCATCGTGCCCACTTCTTCGACCTGGCTCTTGGTGAGCGCATCCAGCCACAAGACTTGGGCAAATCCGCGGGCCTTGGCCGCCACAAAAGCCGACAAGCTGGCCGCATAATTTGCGCCGGCTTTCACCGCGCCCAGGCCTCCGGGAGCTGCACGGATGTAGTCTTCCTCCACCCAAATCCTCACCGGGTTGAGGCCTTCCGCATAGTAAGCACCCACGGGGCTGGAGATCACAAAAAATAAATATTTCTCGGCCGGACGCACGCCCAAATAGGATTCGGTGGCGATCAAGGTGGGGCGTAGGTAAAGGGCAGAGCCTCGAGACTTCGGCACCCAGTCGGCATCAAAACGCACAAGCCGCTTCACCGCTTCGAGGTACATTTCTTTAGGCACGGGGGGCATGCAGAGGCGCTCGGCGCCTTTGGCCATGCGCTCAGCATGGAAGTGTGGGCGAAAAAAACGAATCACCCCATCCGTCCCACGAAAAACTTTTTGGCCTTCGAACATACATTGCGCATAGTGGAGAGCGCAGGCACCAGGCTCTAAGGAGATGGGCCCATAGGGCTCAATCCGCGGACGCAGCCACTTTCCATTCTCATAGTTCATGAGAAACATATGGTCGGAAAAATATTTTCCAAAACCAAGCTGCGAGTCCGCCACTTTGGCGCGGAGCGTCGTCGTCCTGCGTTCTTCTATTTGCATGGCGTTAATTAGCTAGAAGTCTTACAGGAATTCCCCGCTTCTTCCAAGGAAAAATAAGGAAATGCTCTGTCAGGGACTGACATCTACCACTTACAAAATTCCACTACATTTTTGACCCTAATGAAATCCTGACAGTGCAACGAGCAGGTTTCCGCTATTTTCCAGAGGACCCAAACCACTTTTAGGAGTTGCGATGAAACGTTTCTTTTCAGTTTTTCTCTCCACCATTCTTTCCACCTTGGTGCTCACCACCCTGGCCCATGCGGCCACGCAGATCAATGGCGCGGGAGCCACTTTCCCGTTTCCGCTCTATTCCAAATGGTTTGATGAGTACCGCAAGGTGAAACCCGAAGTGATGGTGAATTATAACTCCATCGGCAGCGGAGGCGGCATCAAGGCCCTGCTAGAAAGCACCGTGGATTTTGGCGCTTCCGATGCCCCAATGACGGCGGAAGAAATGGGCAAAGCCACTAGCCCCGTGATCCATGTGCCCACCGTGATTGGCGCCGTGGTGATGACGTACAATCTGCCAACCGTCACCAAGATTTTGCGCTTTTCTGGCGATGTGATTGCCGATATTTATTTGGGCAAAATTACCAAATGGAATGACCCTCGCCTCGTGGCCTTGAATAAAGACGCGGGCCTACCAAACCTCGACATCCTCGCCGCCTACCGCTCCGACGGCAGCGGCACCACGGCCATCTTCACCGACTACCTAGCGAAAGTTAGCCCCGACTGGAAATCCCAGGTGGGTGCCGGAAAATCCGTTTCCTGGCCCACGGGCTTGGCTGGCAAAGGGAATGAAGGCGTGTCTGGCCTCGTGAAACAAACACCGGGAGCGATCGGCTATGTGGAATTGATTTTTGCTTCTTCCAATAAATTGCCTGTGGGCGAAGTGAAAAATAAAGCCGGAGAATTTGTGACGCCCTCCACGAAGTCGGTGACGGCGGCCGCAGCGGCTGCGTTAAAAAACATGCCGGAAGACTTTCGCGTTTCCATCACCGACGCAGCAGGCAAAGGCGTTTATCCCCTCGCGTCGTTCACCTACATCCTCGTTTCCACAAAAATGGGCAAAGAAAGAGGCCAACATGTGGTGGATTTGGTGAACTGGGTCCTCTCCCCCCAAGCCCAAAAGATGGCTGAACCCCTGCATTACTCTTCCTTGCCGAAGTCGCTTGTCGATAAGGTGAAGAACCGGGTAAAGATGGTTCACCTCGAATAACCGAGGAAGAATGGACATCGCATTGCCCCTGCTCACCCTTTTGCGTTCGCGCCGAACGCGTGAAATTCATTTGGGAGACCGGTTGTTTTACTGGTCTCTTAAGTTCTTTTCGATCCTGGTGATCTTGGGCCTGGGTGCTTTGGTCTTTTTGCTTGCCCATCTTGCGCTCCCTGCCCTCACCCATTTTGGCCTAGCCTTTTTTGGGCGAGTGGCCTGGAACCCCGTCACGGAAAATTTCGGCACCCTCACCTTTCTCTATGGAACCGTGGTCTCCTCCCTCTTGGCGCTGGTGATCTCCGTGCCGATCAGCGTGTCGGTGGCGCTCTTCCTCAATGAGATCGCTCCCAAACCCTTGGGCACCGCCATCGGCTTTATGGTGGAAATGCTCGCCGCAATTCCCAGCGTGGTCTTTGGCCTCTGGGGGATTTTTCTGCTGGCCCCTGCCCTCCGCACCTATGTGCAGCCCTTCCTTGGCTATTGGCTGGGCTGGCTTCCGCTTTTTCAGGGCCCCCCCTTTGGCGTGGGCATGCTGGCGGCAGGCCTGATCCTCGCGATCATGATCACGCCCACGATTTCTTCGATCTGCCGCGAAGTGTTTCGCACCGTGCCCACCACCATCCGCGAAGGGGCACTAGCCCTAGGAGCCACGCGCTGGGAGATGCTGAAGATGGCCATCCTCCAAAGCTCGCGCTCGGGAATTTTTGCGGCCGTTGTTCTTGGCCTAGGCCGTGCCCTCGGTGAGACCATGGCGGTGACCATGGTGATCGGCAACCGCCCGCAAATTTCTCCCTCGCTTTTTGCCCCCGCCCAAACCATGGCTTCGATCATCGCCAATGAATATGCCGAAGCCTCGAGCGATATGCATCGCTCGGCCCTCGCGGCCGTGGGGCTCAGCCTCTTTTTCGTTTCGTTCTTGATCAATATGGGCGCGCGTTTTGTGCTCTGGCGCGTGGAGCGCCAGCTCAAGGGAGCGCGCGTATGAAACAAGTCCGCCGCTATCTAGCGCTCCGTGATTTTCGCCGTAAAAACAAAAATTATTTTATGCTCACGGTGCTCACGCTGCTGGCGGCGGTGGCGGTGCTTCCGCTACTGAGCATCCTCTGGTACGTGGCCGAACAGGGCTGGCCCGCACTGAATTGGGATTTTTTTACCAAGCTACCAAAACCCGTCGGAGAGAGCGGCGGTGGCGTGGCGAACGCTTTGGTGGGAAGCTTGATGATGGTGGCGATGGCCTCGCTCGTGGGCGTGCCCCTAGGCACTCTAGCGGGCGTCTACCTTTCCGAATTTGGCGTGGGGAAGGTGGCCACGATTTTGCGTTTTTCCTGCGATCTTTTGATCAGCGTGCCTTCCATCATCGTGGGCCTCTTTGCCTACACCCTGATCGTGATCCCGATGAAGGGCTTCTCGGCCCATGCCGGAGCCTTTTCCCTTTTGATGATCCAGGTGCCAATGATCGCCCGCACCACCGAGGAAATGCTCAAGCTCGTGCCCCAGCATTTGCGCGAAGCCGGCCTCGCCCTGGGCATTCCGCGCTGGAAGGTGATCCTGGCGATCGTGCTGCGTGGTTCAGTGGCCGGC
This sequence comes from Bdellovibrionales bacterium, assembly GCA_021730855.1. Taxonomy (GTDB): domain Bacteria; phylum Bdellovibrionota; class UBA1018; order CAIPTA01; family CAIPTA01; genus JAKFYM01. Next base: position 7,251 of record JAKFYM010000157.1, on the reverse strand, counting down.
CTTTTCACCGGCGTTATTCTAGCCACCGCCCGCATCCTAGGCGAAACGGCGCCCCTGCTTTTCACCGCTCTCAACAATCGCTTCTGGTCCCAGGGCCTCGACCAACCCACCGCCTCGCTGCCCGTGCTCATCTACACCTACGCCATCAGCCCCTATGACGACTGGCATGCCCAAGCCTGGGCGGCCGCCATGGTGCTCGTGTTTTTTGTCTTAATCCTTAATGTGGTCACTCGCTTCGTGCTAAGACGAAGGCCAACGGTATAGATATGCAAACCCTTCTCCGCACAGACAAACTCTCGGCCTACTTCCAAACCGTAGAAGCCGTAAAAGGAATTTCAATTGGCGTGGACCGCCAAGAGATCGTGGCTTTGATTGGCCCCTCGGGCTGCGGAAAAAGTACCTTCCTGCGTTGCCTCAACCGCCTACATGAAGAAGTGCCCGGCGCCACGGTGGCGGGAAAAGTAGTGCTAGAAGGCGAGGATATCTACGACTCGGGAGTGGATCCCGTAAAAATCCGGCGCAAAGTGGGCATGGTCTTCCAAAAGCCCAATCCTTTCCCCTCGATGACTATTTTCGACAATGTGGTGGCCGGCCTGCGCCTCGCCAATGTGACCCGTCGCTCCCTGCTCGAAGAAGTGGTGGAAACCTCCTTACGCAAGGCCGCGCTCTGGGAAGAAGTAAAAGATAAATTGAAAGCCCCCGGAACCTCGCTCTCCGGTGGCCAGCAGCAACGCTTGTGCATTGCCCGCGCCCTAGCCGTCGCTCCTCCCGTGATTTTGATGGACGAGCCCACGAGCGCCCTTGACCCGATCTCCACCGCCAAGATTGAAGAATTGATCGTGCAACTCAAGAGCTCGGTGACCGTGGTGATCGTGACCCACAATATGCAGCAAGCTGCCCGGATTTCCGATAAAACCGGATTCTTCCTAATGGGCGAGCTGATCGAGTTCGACAACACCCGCTCGATCTTCACCAATCCAAAAGACCGGCGCACCGAAGATTATATTACTGGCCGCTTCGGCTAGTGCTACCCTAAAGGGGAATGCAAAAATTTCGGAATGTCTTTTTTGTGCTCTGGGCTGCGGCCTTCGCCTTAGGCCTGCCCTATTTTCTCGATATCGTGGAGTGGCTCGGCTACCGCATTCCCCAAACAGACCGTTCTTCTGATTTCCTCAAGGGCGTGGCCGTGGCCTCAGGGCTCTGGCTGCTGCTCTTTTTGTTCCCCGCTCGCCCCGCAGACAAACGCAACCTCCTCCTCCTCTGGGCTGTCAAAGCTACCATGACCTTGAGCCTGATGCTGCTCTACGAATGGAACTATGGCCTCGATGCCTATTGGTACTTTCAACGTTCGCAGACCTCCTTTGCCAACTTCCAGTTAGGCTGGGGCAATGGCACTGAAAATCTGGTGGGCGCCCTCTGGTGGCTCGAGCATGAAATCTTTCGCACGGCCTCTTACCATGCGCTCAAGGTGCTTTCCTCCTTCCTCGGCCTGATGGGGGTTTATCTATTTTATCGCGGCCTAGCCAATTATTCGCAGGAGGTGAAACCCTCGCTCTTGCTGTATATCGGGCTTTTTCCCTCCGTGCTTTTTTGGTCTTCGATCTTGGGCAAAGACCCCGTGAACCTGCTTGGCATCTGCATCGCCTTTTATGGGGTGCTTGGCTATTTGAAAGAGAAGCGGCTTGCCTATCTGGTGATCCTAGCGCTCGGGCTTTTGTTCCTCTCCTTCCTGCGCTTGTGGATGGTGCCGCTCTTTCTCCTGCCCTTTGCGATGGTGGCGGTGCTGCGCGTGCGTCACCTGCTCTTGCGGCTTTTTCTGATCGGGATCCTAGGCATTGTCTGCCTCTATTCCTTGCGTTACTTCGGCAAAAGCCTGGCGATTGAAAATGCCGAGGCCCTCACCGACCAGATGAACCGAGTGTCGCGCTCCTGGCAAAAAGGGGGATCCGCCGGCTCGGTGCCCGAACTCACGAGCTTGAGCTCGGTGCTACTCTTCCTTCCTTACGGAATGTTCACGGCCCTTTTTCGCCCCTTGCCTTGGGATGTGCTCTCGCCTTTTGGACTTTTGGCCGGGCTCGAGAATCTCTTTTTGCTCTATTTGCTGTGGCAGTCCTTACGCTACAAAAATCGCCCGTACTGGAACCATCCGGTGGTGTTGTGGTTTGGCTGCTACGTGATTTTGTGGGCGGCTTTATATGCGTTCATTTCCCCGCAGAACCTAGGCTCCTCGGTGCGTTTTAAGCTCCAAGTCCTGCCCGCCCTCCTGATGCTGCTCACCTATACGTCGGGGATCTTTAAGCAGCGGGGCGCCGATTTTGAGAATAGTACGGATAGTACGAAAGAAGATTCCCTTCCTCATGCATATTGAGCACGTAGCCAATAGGCGTTTTGAGGCCGAACTGCAATTTGTCTAGCACCTGGTCTACCGTATCGAGCTTGGTTTTTTTCACGCGCACCGAGAGCAACACCAGATCCGAAACGCCCGCGATCGCGGTGACCTCGGAATAAGGCAGAGCCGGCGGAGTGTCGAGCACCACAAAATCGTAGTGCGCGCGCATGGCTTCGATCAGCTCCTGGAAATGTTTGGTACCGAATAACTCCGACACATGCGAGGCATACTGCCCGGCGGGAAACATATCGAGATTTTTTCCGATATTCTTCACCATCGGATGTGCTGGATCGGCCTTAGGTTCCGTCAAATATTCCGTGAGCCCGGTGCCATCGGTGAAGCGCATCGCCGCGCTGAGGGCACGGCGCCTTAGGTCGGCATCAATGAGCAACACTCGCTTGCCGCCCATCGAAAGAGATTTCGCCAAGTTTCTGGCGAGCGAAGTTTTGCCTTCGCCGGGATTCGGGCTCATCACCGCGATCACATGCGGAGCTTGGCCATTTTCCAAGCGATAGTTCATCAGGCGCGCCCGAATGTTTTTGAAAATAATGTCGTGGTAGGAATCGTGTTCGTAGTCGATAAAGTGCATGAAGTCCTTTTTCCCGCGGCGAAAGGAGCCCTGGAAGAAGATCATCGACTTGATCCAGTTGCGGCGGCGGCGGCGGTCCATATTCGGCAGGCTGCCAAAATAGGCGATGCGAAATCCGTTCAGGTCGCGACGGCCGCGAATCACCGGGCTGTATATATCCCATAGGAAAACGGTGAGGGCGGCAATCACGGCCGCAAAGACCGAACGCTTCACCAGGGCCGAAAGCAGGCTGCGGCTCGCCCGGGCGGAACCTGGCACCGCGCGCTCAAGCAAACGCACTTTGTTCTGGGCCGAGATTTTTTGGATATCGAGCGCCATCATTTCTTTTTTCAGGTCGGAGAGCAGCTGGTATTCCATTTCTTTCTTTTTATAAAGATCTGCGGTGGCTTTTTCATCCTGAGGGCGGGACCGCTCTTTCCGCAAGAGGCCCGCGAGCATTTTCTCGTTGGTTTCGATCTTCAGTTGCAGGAGCTGGGCCTTGCGTTTGAAACTAGCCGCCGAGGAAAGAGCGCCATATTTATCCGTGGGGGAAAAGGTTTCGCTCTTGGCGGCTTCTTCGGCCCGCGCCGCCAAGACTTTGGTCTCGGAAAGCTCTAGCCGCAGCTCCATCAGCGTCTTTTCGAGATCGCCATTCGCGGCCGCCGCTTCTTGCCCAAGCAGCCTGCTCTTGCGATCCATCGAAGCACGGAAATTATTGGCAATATTTTCATCGAGCTCCTCAATCAAGGCTTCGAGCTCCCCGGCCTGCCCCTCGAGGAATGTTTTGGCTACGGAAAGATCTTTGGATTCACGATCCACGATTGCCTTCACGATCGCATCCACCACCACATTCAGAGCCAGCACTGCTTTTTCGGGATCACTGAGCGAGAGCGAGACGCGGATGGTGTCGGAAACATCGCGGTCAAAACTCACCGCGCTCAGCACCTCTTCGGAAAGATTTGCGGTAGGTTCGCCGAGTAAGGTCAGAAATTCGTGGTCTTTGAATTCGCGCTTGAGCTGCTTGGCCACGTCTTCGGCGAAACTTCGGCTCGAAAGGAGGAGCAGGTATTTTTCAATGCGTTGCTCGGAATCTTCGGAATAGCCGGTATTGAGGCCGCTGATTTTTTCGGCAATCGCTTGCGCCGTGCTGGAGCGCGAGCTTTCGATCAGGATCACGCTCGAAGCGGTATAGGAAGGGTTTTCGCGGAACTGCCAAACCGTGACACAAATGACAACGACCACGAAGCCGGCCATCGCCTTCCAGCTGCGGAAAAAAAACTCGAGGAGTTCGTACACTCCGAAATCCTCGTTCGTCATTTGGGATCTGCGCCTCATCCTTGATCACCTCACCCTAACTACCTATCGGTGCTGGCGCAAAAATGTTTAAAGTTTAGACATCAGATTTTAGGTGAGGTGGTAGAATCCACGTTTCCGGGCGCGTTTGTCGGCCCATTGCAGAAGCAAATACGCAATGGGCAAATACACGGATCCTAGTACCACTAGCCGTACGAGGAGGGGACTCACCTCGCTCCAACCGGCTCCCGCGTATACCACCTTATGGGTGGCCTCGAGCGCGGGCCCGAGCGGAATCCAGCGAGAAATTTCCTGTGCAAAACCCGGGAGCACACTCACGGGCGCATACACCCCCCCACAGAGATCAAAAAGAATTCCGAGCACAAACCCCAAGGGATCGCCTCGCCGCAAAAGCAGTGCAGCCACCAAACAAAGAATCGCCAAGGCCCAGAGCGCAGGCACCGCCAAGAAAAGCACAGCGCATAGAAGGGGAACAGAAAAGCTTCCCACCTCCAACCGCAAAACCCCCACGGCGAGTCCAAAAATTAGAACGGCACGAAAGAGGGCCGAGAGCAGGTTTCCTGCCCCAGCCACCAAAGCCCAGCGCCAGAGCGAAAGCGGCGCCGCCAACAGCACGGGCAGGGTGCGGCTTTGTTTTTCAAAATGAAACTGCCCGAGAATGCCGCCAAGATTGGATTGCGACAATTCGGAGACCGCCAATCCTAGGGCCACGTACCCAAAATACGTGGTGCCCAGCTGGCTAGCGGCTTCGGCCAAGCGCTCACTCCCCAATAGCGAGGATTGGAAACGATCAATCAACAAAAAGACCGCAAGCATGGCGCAGGTGGAAAGAATTTCTAGAGCAAACGAAAGCCGCAAGGCAAAACGCTCGCGTAGGGTGCGCTTGAGGTAAGCGATCAGAAAGAGCATTGAAATCGCCCCTCTATGATCTGGATTTTTTTGCCGAAGCTATGGTCATGTTGCACCACCAGCGCATAACGGCCCTTCAGCCAGTCCTCTAGCCAAGCGCGGAAGAGCCGGCGTGATTTTTGGTCGAGCCCATTTTCTGGCTCATCAAGCAGCAAGAGTTCTGGCTCGTGCAAGAGGGCGCGGGTGATCCTGACCTTTTGTTTCATGCCCAAGGAACACTGCTCGTAAGGCAGGTCGAGAAAATCTAAAGTAAAAGGATCGAGCCTCCAGCTCCGTAAGCCGTAGAGCGAAGCAAAGAACTCCAAGTTCTGGCGCACGGTGAGACGATCATAAAAACCACCATCTTCGACAATCCCAATTTGTCTTTTCTGCAGGTGACTTGGCTTTCCTTGCCAGAAAATTTCTCCAGCATCTGCGAGGAGGGTGCCCACAATCATCCGCAGAAGCGAAGTCTTGCCGCTGCCGTTGGGAGCTTCAAGCCCGTAGAGACCGGGCTGCAAAAGCTGGAGATCTGCTCCGGCAAAGAGCCTGCGCTCGCCAAAGCATTTGGAAACTTGCCTGATGTCTAGCACCAAGCCATGGTAGCATTTTGGCTATGGAGAATGGAATCACCGCCACAGTGCGCGGAAGAAGCATGGAGCCCCTCCTGCGCGAGGGCGATGTGCTGGAGCTTGCGGCGCTCCCGGAACCCCCTCGCCCTGGCAACGTGTACGCTTTTCGTTTTCCGGAGCTTGTGCTGCATCGATGCGTTGGCAAGCAGGAAGACTGGCAATTCCGGGGGGATCGACAGCCTCGAGGCGAAACTGTGGCCAAAACCACGGATTTTTTCCCCTCTCCCCGCCTGCTCTCCCGGGCCTCTCCTCCTCCGGCTTGGGAAATTGCCTTTGGCCTCAGCGCCCTTGCCTGCCGCGCCGAATCCATCCCCGCGCCGAAAAATGCTTCCCTCTACTGGCCATGGGAAAAGATTTTTGCGCTCTGCCTACGACACAATTTCCTCTCGCTCTTTGCCTACGGCCTCAAACGCACGGGCCTCTGGGAAGAGTGTCCCTACCAAGAAATCCTCGCGCAGGCCCTGCAAGAAGACGTGCTGCGCGCAGAAAAAATTTCCGCCACCATCGCCGAGCTAGACGCCCTCTTCCCTCAAAAACGATTCCTCAAGGGCGCGGCCTTGCGCGCACTCTATCCCGAACCTTTTTTACGAGTGATGGGCGACGTGGACGTGCTCGTGGACGAAAAGGCATACCAAAACTCCGCGCAGGCGCTTGCCCAGAAAGGATTCCGCTGGACCAAAGCAAACCAGGAAATCGCGTCCTTCTATCACCAAACCACACTCACCTCCGAGAGCACCGGCATTTGCGTGGAAGTCCATCGCTCCCTCTTCCAGGAAAATCGTTATGCTTTTGATTCGCAGCCTTTCTTGCAAGGAACAGAATCCCGGGCGGAGCAGATCGCCTACCTTTGCGCCCACGCCGTGACCCATTGGGGGCGCCATGGCCAAAGCGTGCTCGATATTTATCTTCTCCTCGAGCAGGAAGCTCCAGATTCTGCGAGCCTCCTCCTGGCCGCACAAAAAACCAAAAGTCAGTTAGCTATGGCCTTTGTGCTCGCAGGTGTAGATGCCTGGTGGAATCGCGACTATGCCCAAGGGGTGGAACACGGCCTCTCGCTCTGGCAACGCGCCAAGCTTTGGCTGGCCAAAGAATTTTTCCTCCACCAGTTTGAGCTGAACCTCTATGGCTTTCCGAAGAAGGTGCTGCAGTACCTGGTGAGTGACGGGGGATTTCTGCGATTGTATATGGATTCGGGGCGTAGGCGCATGGCTGTCGTCGACTAGGACCGACCCATGCTATCCCCACTATTTTCCCGCTTTTTGCAATGATCCGACCGGCAACGCGTGCCATTGCCCGTGGCCTTATTGTTTTTACTCGTAGTGCTGCAAACCGAAAGCACGGCCTGTTCCGGGTTCATGCGCACCACGCTCACGGCTGGAGGAACATATTTTTTCTTCATCCGCTTTCTCTCCTAAAAATTCCCAGCTTCGGCGGCCAGATAGGGCACCACCGTGGGGGAT
>JAKFYM010000047.1 GCA_021730855.1 Bdellovibrionales bacterium | reverse complement strand
GCCCTTGCAGATGTCGCTCTGGGTCGCCGCCGAGGAAAAACGCTATCGCTATTGGTGCCTTGGCCTCGCCTTCGTGGAGGTGGTGCTGGCCAGTGTGCTCGCCCCCGAAGTGCATATGTTTGTGCTGATTTTTTTCTTCGTGGTGCTCAGCTCCGTGGCCCTTTCTTTTGGCTTTCTCGAACGCAATTTCGAGAGCAAAGACCCTCCGGCCCTGGAGCGGCCCGTGCGTCCCTCCTACCTCGCAGCGGTGGTGCTGCTCTCTTGCCTCGTTTTTCTCTCTAGCCTCGTGATCTTTCCGATCCTGCCACGCTCCAATGCGCTTCGGCCGAATGCAAATATCGACGTGGGTTATAGCGAAACCGTGAATGTCCACTCGAGCTCGCTCCTCTGGAACGAGGGAAATTCCCGGCCGGTGCTTTGGGTCTTTCGTCCGCTCGGCGTCGAGTGGAATTCCGTGCTTCCCTTCGGCCTCGTGCGCGGCAAGGCCCTGGAAATTTTTGATGGCAGCGAGTGGCGCCAGGGTGCGAAACAGCTGGTGAATGCTCCCGTGGGGGCGACCGCGGTGGTGGAGATCTTGCGTGACCCCCTGCCCACCGACATCCTGCCCGTGCCCTACGGTAGCCAGAGCGTCACCTTGGGTAGCGAAACCCTGACCCAGCGCTTTCACAGTGGCGAATGGAAACTAGAATCCCGGCGCGGAAAACGCGTGCAGTATAGCCTAGCCCTTTCCCCGCAGTACCTTCCCCAAGATCGCCCCACCCAGGCCCACCTGCGTTTCCCGGCCCAGGAGAAATTTCCCAAACTCTTAGCCCTGGCCCGCGAGATCCAGAAAGCAAAAGGCAATCGGGAAAAAATCATCCAGGCCAAAGAATTTTTCCGCTCCTTCGGGTCCACGCTGCAATCTAGGCCGGGCCTCGGCCTGGAAAACTTTTTGGAATCCCGCACCGGGCATTGCTAGCTTTTTGCCTCGGCCACTGCCCTGGCCTTGCGTGCGGCCGGTGTGCCCACGCGCTTGGTGGCGGGCTTTCGGCCCTCGCGCTTCGGCTCGGGCACCGTGCTCAGCGTGAAAAACACCGACGCCCATGCCTGGGTGGAAGCCTGGACCGACGAAAGCGGCTGGCTGGTGGTGGATCCCACGCCGGCCATTGCCCCCGTGGCGCCTTTGTGGGAAGCGGGAGAAGAAATCTACGACTGGATCTCGGCCTACTGGCACCGCTTCATTCTCGGTTACGAATTTGATTTCCGCGCTTTGCGCCTGCAAGCGCGCGACTGGCTGGCCAAGGCCTGGCCGCTCTTGTTTCTTTTTGTGGTTTTCGCCCTGGCAAACCGGCTTAGGCGAAGCGTTTGGAAAAAACGCGCGCCCCGCGAGCGCGTGAGCCGCATCTATCGCCGGCTCGAAAGCAAACCATTCTGGCGACAAAGCGAGGCGGGGAAAAATTGGCTGCAAGAATACCAACGCCAGAGATTTGGCCCCATCCTGCCTTCCCGAGACGAACTAAAATCTCTGGACCAAGCGGCGCGCGATCTAGCGCGCCTGTAAACGAGCCAGTCTTTTTTTGATATCCGCCACCACGCGCTCGGCCACCTCAATGGCGCGCAGGCCATCGCGGCCCGAGACCAGGGGCGTGCGTTTTCCCTGCACGGCCTGGACAAAATCGCGGATCTCTTCCTGAAGGGCATCCTCCACCTTGAGCGAACCACTGTGGTGGGAAATCTGCTTGGCGATATCGGTTTCTTTCGCGTCTTTTATATAACTTTCATAGTTGCCCGAATTCAGATCGAGCGAGAGGTAGGAGTCGCCACAAAAAATGCGGAACTTCCGGGTACGCGTCATCGAGATGCGAGAAGAGGTGAGGTTGGCCACGCAGCCATTGGCGAACTCAAAGCGGCAGTTGGCGATGTCGATCTGGCTCGTGAGCACGGGAAAACCCGAGGCATGGATCTGCTCCAGGGGGCTGTTCACCATGGCGAGCATGAGATCGATATCGTGGATCATCAGGTCAAAGACCACATCGATATCGGTGCTGCGCGCGGGGAAAGGACTCAAGCGATGGCATTCGATAAAATAAGGCTGGCCCCGCAGCTCACGAAAGGCTTCGATCGCGCGGTGCCGCTCCACCTGCCCCGTGGCCAGCACCAGGCCTTTGGCTTCAGCCGCTTCCACCAGGCGCGCGCCCTCCTGCGCCGAAGAAGCGAGTGGCTTTTCCACCAGTAGGTGCACGCCCTTCTGCAAGAGCTCGAGGCCCGTGGCCACATGCTGTTCGGTGACAGTGGCGATGCTCGCCAGATCTGCTTTGGGAACTTTGCCCGTGTCTACGGCCTGAAAATACGCCGCAAGCGAAGCATAGAGAGGAACGCCCATTTTTTCGGCCTTGGCCTGCACCTCTGCGCGAGGGTCCACCACGGCCACAAGCTGCACGCCCTCGCTCGCAAGAGCCTGGTATTTTTGCGCGTGGAAGCCCCCGAGATGCCCAAAACCCACGACTAAGGCGTGCAGAGCCATCTAACGGCTAATGCCTTTTTCGCTCTTACGGATGAAATCGATGAAGTAGCGAATGTCGGGTTGGACAGCGAATTTCTGCTCGAGCTCTTTCAAGGCCTGCTCGCGCTCAAGACCACTTTCAAAATAAATTTTATAGGCTTCGGTCACGGCCTTCAACCGTTCACTATCGAAGCCGCGGCGCTTGAGGCCCACGAGATTGGGGCCGCGCACCTCGCTCGGGTCGCCCACCACAATCCCGTAAGGGGCCACGTCTTTGCGGATGCCAGTCATGCCGCCCACGAAGGCATGCTTTCCGATGCGCAGGAACTGGGTCACGCCGCACATACCGCCTAGGGTCACCCAATCCTCCAGCACCACGTGGCCGGAGAGGCCGGAATAATTCGCCATGATCACATGGTCGCCGAGCACGCAGTCATGCGCCACGTGACAGTACGCCATCACCAGGCAGTCGCTGCCGATTTTGGTGAGGCCGCCACCGGTCACGGTGCCGGTGTTCACGGTCACGCTCTCGCGGAATTGGTTGCGATCACCGATCTCGAGGCGCGTGGGTTCATCCTTGTATTTCAAGTCCTGGGGCTTGCCGCCAATCACTGAAAACGGGCCCACTTCGTTCTGCGCGCCTAAAGTAGTATGGCCTTCCACGCAGGCATGGTGGAGGAGCTTGGTGCCCTTACCGATGCGCGCGAACTCGCCCACATAGGCGAAGGGGCCAATGTCCACATCCTCGGCCAATTCGGCCCGCGGATGCACAAATGCGGAAGGATGGATTTGCTTCATTTCAGTCTCCCAAAGTCACGCTGGCGAGGATATCGGCCTCGGCGATGAGGTGGCCATCCACTTCCCCGGTGCAATGAAAAGCCCAGATCGGGCCACGGTGTTTAGTGACTTCGCCCTTCACCGTGAGTGTGTCGCCGGGCACTAGAGGTTTGCGAAAACGAGCATTGTCCACGCCGGCAAGCCGCAGACTAAAGGAGCTTAAGACCTTGAGGGTGTCGTCGGTCTTCACCCAGGGCATCACGCCGAAACTACAGATCTGCGCCATGGTCTCGAGGATCACCACTCCGGGCGTGATCGGCAGGCCGGGAAAATGGCCGGCAAAATACGGCTCATTGACGGTGGCGTTCTTCAGGCCCACCACTTTCACGCCGATCGGCTCCATTTTTCCGTCCTTCATCGGCACGGTCACTTCGAGAATACGATCCACAAACAAAAAAGGATTTCGATGGGGCAGGTAGTTGAGCACCTGAATGCAGTCGTAAGGGCCAAATTTCTTCACGTCACTCATTATTTGTCGCCTTCTTTTCTTCCAAGTGCATTAGCAGTTCTGGCAAGCGCCCCAGCATGGCTTGCGTGCGCAAAAAATCCCGGCGGGAGCGAGCCGGAATTCCGCCCCATTTCTTCCCGGCCGGCACATCCGTGGTGACAGCGGAAAATCCGGCGATCTGCGTGCCCATCCCGACCGTCACGCGATTGTTCACGCCCACAAAACCGGCGAGCACCACATAGTCCTCAATCACGGAGCTTCCCGCGAGGCCACAGCAGCCGCAAATGATCACGCCCTGGCCTAGCTGGCAATTATGGCCAATCTGCACCTGATTGTCGATGATGCAGCCCCGGCCAATCACGGTATCGCCAACGGTGCCACGATCGATCGAAGTGGACGAGCCAATCTCCACCTCGTCGCCGATGCGCACTTTACCGAGGTGATGGATCTTCACGTGCTTCACGCCCGCGGCCTGGCGCTCCTGCACATACCCAAAACCATCGCCCCCGATCACGGAATTGGCGTGGATGCGCACGCGCGCGCCCAGCTCGGTGTCGGCATAGAGCACCACTCCGGGAAAAAGCACGCAGCCCTCGCCTAGTTTTGCGCGAGGACCCACCTGCACATGGGAATGGAGGACGCAGCCATCGGCAATCTCCGCTCCCTCTTCCACCACCGCGAAAGCCCCTAAGGAAACGCGCGTGGCTAGCTTGGCGCTGGGATGCACAAAGGCGGTGGGATGAATGGACCAGTCCTGCGCGCGCTCTTTGGAAAAATGAGCGGAGGCCTTGGCGAGGGCGAGCATGGCATCTTTACTTTTTAAGGTGGGGCAAGGGGGGCCGGACTTATCGCTGCCCTGAACGGCCTCCCAAAGGTGTGCACCCACCACCACGGCGGCCGCCCGGGTGGAGCGAAAGGCCGGAAGAAAAGATTCTTGCGCCAAAAAGGCTAGGTCGTGGGGACCGGCCGATTCCAAAGGGGCAATGGTAGAGATTTCGAGCGCACGCAGGGACTCGTGGTCACCGAGGAGATTCAAATCGGGGAAAAGCTCCCCGAGACGAATCTTACTTTTTGGCGTCATAGCGTTTGATCACTTCGTCCGTGATATCGTCCTGGTCAAGCGCGTAGATCACATTGGATTCGTCGATCACAAGGGTGTAGCCCTTTTCTTTGGAAATTTGGCTTACCACATTGCGCATTTTGCGCAGGATGGGCTCGGAAATCTCTTGGTCGCGCTTTTGGAATTCTTGGGAGCTGCGGGCTTCCGACTCTCTGAGCTTCATCACCTGCTGCTGGATCTCTTCTTCCTTCGCGCGGCGAGATTTCTCGTCCATCACCATGGCCTGCTTGCGGAGATTTTCCATGGCGTCCTGGATTTTTTTGCCTTCGGCCTGGAGTTTTTTCTGCCGGTCTTCGGCTTCTTTACGAAGGGTATCTTGGGCTTTTTTGCCCTCGCCCACGGTTTGGATGGCTTTCTGCATATTCACGAAAGCCACCCGGGTGGGAGATTCCGCCGCGGCAAGAGCAGCAGAGGTGGAAAGAAGGAAGAGGCCGATCACAAAGCGGTTTTTCATAAGACTCCTTATCATTTATCCCATTCAATATAGTGGAGAGACTTGCGAGAGCAAAGGGTTTCTTACATCCTATAAGGATGAAAAAACTTCTCTTCTGCCTAGTTCTTTTACTTTCCCCCATGGCGCATGGCGCCGAAGAAAATGCGGACCTCTTCAGTCCCTTTCCCGCGGGCTTCATGAGCCCACCCGACCAGGGCGAAGGATGGGTGGCTCTCCCCCCAGGGCGCCCCTTTCCCTCTCTGCTCACCGACCCTCGCGACCTCAAATTGGCTTTGCGAAAAAACTCGAAGGGGGAAATCGAAGCGGACGTGGGAGGCTATCGCTCCTTCGCCGGATGGAAAGGCCAAATCGCCGGACGCTCCACCGTGCTGCATACGGGCCTGGAGGGGAATGGCTACTTCCAACTGAAACAAGAAGGCTCGAAGTTTCCGCTGCATAGTTCGGATGGCTTGATCGGCGTTTATGGAGAAGCCATTCGTGGGCTTTCGCTCTACCAAGTGCGCTTCACGCACCTATCCGCGCACTTGAGTGACGGCCTGTACGGAATCCGCGAACGATTCGTCTACACCCGCGAAACGCTCTCGCTGCGTTTTGCCCGCCAGTTTGATTTTGTGCGCGCCTATGTGGGCTACCACTTTCTCGTGCACACCCAGCCTGTGCTCCCGCGACACTCTCTGCAGCTTGGATTTTATTCGATCCTGCCCTGGCATTGGAAACGCCTGCATCCCTACCTAGGCGCAGACCTGCGGCTGCGGAATGAACAGGAGGGAGATACTTTTGCGCTCTCGGGAGGGGTGGCCCTTGTCTCGAGCCTAGGGGCTCCACCTTTGCGGCTGGCCGTGAGCTACCTCAAGGGCCATGATTTGCGCGGGCAGTTCTTCCGCGAGCAGACCGAGAAGTGGAACTTTGGCCTGGAGATGGATTTTTAGCGGCTGCGATCGTGGGGATCAGCCGTCAATAAAGATCCCAGGCGCACACCGGAGACTGGCGGCGGGTGCAGCGAGCGGTTACGCGAGGCGAAACCGCTGCGGAGTGCGGGCTGCGGGCGCATGGGGCGAATGCCAAACCAGAAGTCGTCGTGGCCTGGATGACTATGAGAACTAGATTTTTACCCTGCCCAGGCAGGATAAACGGCGCTGCCGCTGATCCCACGGCCCCGGCAAGCCCCCCACTACCCTGCCCAGGCAGGACGCTGGCTCGCCAGCGCGGGTCGCGCTTTAAAAGGGCGGGCCGATCATGAAATAGAATTGGCTGTTCTTGCCCTTATCCTTGCCAAGCGGATAGCCCCACTCAAAACGCAGAGGGCCCAAGGGAGAGAACCAGCGCAGGCCAAAGCCCCAGTCCTGGCGCACGGTCACGTACTTCAGCTCATTGAAGACGGAGCCGGTGTCGTAGAAGAGCGCAAATTTCAGCCCGATCTCTTTGGCGATCGGGTATTCGAGCTCGGCCATATAGAGGAAGTGGTTCCTTCCGCCCTGAGTGATTTGTCTTCCCTGAAATTCTTTTTTCGGTCCCACATCAAAGGAAGCGAATCCTCGCAAATCGTTTGGGCCCCCTAGGCGCCAGAGTTCTGCGCTCTGGGTTTCATTGCCGCTATAGTCCCAAAGGTTGCCGCCCTTGAGTCGATTGCGAAAGGTGAGGTCGCCCCAGATTTTTTTGAAGTAGCGCACATCCGCCACCGTGCGCAGAAAGGTGCGGTTGCCGCCAAGCCCAGCAAATTCTTCGCTCACCGAGATCAGGTGCCCATCGGTGGTCTCCAAGCGATTGTTCCGTTTGTCATTCTCCATCGTGATCGAAACAGAGGAGATGGATCCTTCCTCACGATTGGGCTTGGAAAGAACCTCTTTCAACAAAAGATCTTCCACATTCAGCAAACGCAAGCTCTCGAGGCGGTAGCCAAGGAAAAGTCGGGTATAGTCGCCCACTGGATGCCCAAGGTTTAGGCCAAATCCGCGGCGAAATTCAGTATAAGACCCCTCCAAGTGCTGCAGGGCGTACGATAGCGAGCCGCCCATGCTCCAGAGCGAATCCCAGGCGTAGGGATCCGTGAACGAGAGCGTGAAGGTGCGGTTGTTTTTGTCCCGCGAAAGCTGGGTTTGGAATCGGAGGTCCTGGCCCTTGCCGCGGAAGTTGGATTCGGAAACCTGGGCGGTGAAAAAGAATTTGGTGGTTGAAGCATAGCCTGCGCCCACTTGGAACTGGCCTGTGGGGCGCTCTTTCAGGCTGATCTCCACGTCCATGATGTCGGGGCGGTTCTCAGGAGACTTGGTCTGGAACTGCACCGAGCCTTCCTCGAAAAAGCCAAGCCGCTCCACGTTCTCCTTGGAAATGCGCATGCCCGATCCGGAATAGAGCTCGCCCTCACGAATCTTGAGCTCGCGGCGGATCACCTTATCGCGCGTCTTGGCATTGCCCTTCACGATCACACGGCCGAAACGAACGAGCGTGCCCTTTTCAAACTGGTAATTGGTGGTGACGAGGAGTTTTTCATCGTCAAACTGGATATCGGGAATCACGTTGACGGTGGCGTAGCCCAAATCCTGGTATTTTTCCGTGAGTGCGAGGATGTCGGCATTGCGCTTGGAGATCGAAAAGGTCTCGCCCTCTTTGAGCGTGAGCGTATTGTGCAACTCTTCCTGGGGAAAGAGCAGGTCGCCGCCGAAATCAATGCCGCCCATCCGGTACTGCTTGCCCTCTTCCACCTTGATCGTGATGTAGACCCATTTTTTGTCTTCACTCACGGTCACGATCGGCGGCTCGTGGCGAAAGCGCACATAGCCTTCGTTGAGGTACCAGTACTGGAGCATCTGCAGATCGTTGCGGAAATCCAGTTCCTTGAAATTGCCGCTGCTTGTGGCCCAGGAGAAAAAACCGCCCTCGGAGGTATTGCGAAGTAGGCGCTTGAGTTGGTCGTCGCCAAAAGAATTGTTTCCCAGGAAAGAGATCTTGCGGATCTTTACCTTATCGTACTCGCGCACACGGAAGAGGAGCTCCACCATGTCTTTTTCTTTGGATGGACGTACGGAATAGTCCACCTTGGCGAGGTAGTAGCCTTTGTCTTCATAAAATTTCGTGAGCTTGCGCACGGAATCGCGCACCATGTTTTCGTCGTAGATATCGTAGGTCTTGAGCGTGAGCGCGCCCTGGAGATCACTGGTAGAGATTTGGTCGTTGCCAAAAAAGATGATGCGATAAATGGCCGGGCGCTCTTTGACGGCGTAGGTGAGCGTGCCATTAGAGAAGTCGGCCTGGATGTCGTCGAAATAGCCAAGCTTATGGATAGCGCCGATGTCTTTGCGGACTTGTTCTTCGCTGAGGTCTTGCCCAGGGGCCGAGCCGATTTTCTCGAGTATGGCTTCGCGGTCGATTTTCTGGTTGCCGGTGATCTCGATTTTCTGCACGCGATCGGAGCTGGTGGATGCTTGCTGGGAGGGCTTCTTGGGCGCCGCTTGAGCAGCCGGCGCAAGAATCAATAGGCACGCCAAGCCGAGGATTTTCCAACTATTTCGCGCGCCTTGCTTCAAGATCCATTCCTCAGGGAGTAAAGGTAAGTACGTACCTAGCGGTGGGAGAACTTGTCAATGGAAACCCCTTAACGCGTCGCCCCCGAATCATGCAGGATCTTCCCATCGCGCATGGTGAGATGGCGAGAAAAATTCTTGGCAATTTCCTCGTCGTGGGTCACGAGCACAATGGTCACGCCGCGATTCTCGCTCAATTGGAGAAAAAGGTCTTTCACTTTTTGCGCATTGGCGCTGTCGAGGTTCCCCGTGGGCTCATCCGCCAAAAGCAGGCGTGGGTGCATGACAAGCGCACGCGCCAGGGCCACACGCTGCTGCTCGCCCCCGGAAAGTTCCGCCGGCCGGTGGGTCAGGCGATGCCCTAGGCCCACCTCTTCGAGCAATTTGGTGGCCCGTTCGGTGAATTTTTCACGATCCTCATTGGCAATCAGTGCGGGCATCAGCACATTTTCGAGGGCCGTGAATTCCTGCAAGAGATAGTGGAACTGAAAAATAAAGCCGATCTCGCGGTTACGGAACTGCGAGATTTTTTCGGCGGAGAAGCGATTGATGTCCTTACCGAAATAAAAGACCTGCCCCTTGGTGGGCGGCTCGAGGGTACCGAGCACATGGAGCAGGGTGGATTTCCCCGCTCCCGAAGAGCCAAGAATGGCGAGCGTCTCTCCGGCCTGGATGGAAAAATCCACCCCGCGCAGCACCTCCACATTGGCGCCGTCCTTGCGGTACTCTTTGGTGACGCCCTCACAGCGCAATAAAACTTCACTCATAACGTAAGCCTTCTACCGGGGATTCTCTAGCGATCTGGAAGGAAGGATACAACGTGGCGAGCAAAGCAACCACTACGGCGCAAAAAGAAACTAGGCCGAGGGTGCGCGGCCGCACCTCCACGGGCAGAAAAGAGATGAAGTAGACATCGGCCGGCAGGGTCACGAACTGGGTCTTGGCCAGAAAGAGGCAAAGCGCCAGGCCGAGGCAGATGCCAGCGAGGGCCCCGGAGAGCCCGATCAGGAGACCCACTCGCAGGAAAACCTCGGCGCTCCTACGGGGCGAAAGCCCCATGGCTTTGAGGATGGACATTTCTTTCTTTTTCTCGCTCATCATCATCATCAGGGTGCTCATGATGTTGAAGGCCGCCACCACGATGATGGCCGTGAGGATGAGGAAGATCACGGTCTTCTGCAAGCGCACGGCATAAAAAAGGTTGCGGTTCAGCTCCGTCCAGTCGCGGGCCATATAGGGATAGGCCAGCTCCCGCTGCAGGAGAGCGACCGCGTCCTTCGAGGTGTTGGGATTCGTGGTCTTGATCTTCACGGCGGCGGCGGCAAAATCCGGCAGCCGGAAAAAATCCCGCGCTTCCTCAATGTGCATGATGCTGTATTTCGAGTCGTATTCGTACATGCCCGTGCTGAGGATGCCGGAGACTTGAAATTTTCTCGAGCGCGGCTGCAGGCTTTCCTTTTCGAAAAATGGCGTGACCACCATGATCTCGTCATGGATCTTGGCCCCAAGGCTCTCGGCAAGATTAGACCCCAGGAGGATGGTGGGGAGAGTTTGGTTTTTGCTTTTCTGCGGCATCTCCCCCTGGCTTAAGTGACGGGTGATGTCGGTGGCTTCGCGGGCGGTGGTTTCGTTGATGCCTTCGATCATGGAGCCCACCACCCTCGGGCCCTTCACGAGCATCACTTCACTGAAGACATAGGGACTGGCCGCCACGAGGCGATCGCCGAGGATGGTGCGGAGGCGATCGACAATGTCATACTCATTGGGGATGAGCTGGCGCGAGGAATACAGCACGATATGCGAATGCGTGCCAGTGATGATGCTCTGGAGCTGCGACTCGAACCCCTCCATCACGGACATCACCACGGTGAGCGCGGCCACCCCTAGACAGACGCCAAAAAGCGAGACGGAGGCGATGAAGGAGAGGAAGGTGTTGCGCTTTTTCCCAGTGAGGAAGCGGCGGGCGATGAGGGAGACTAGGGACATAGGGAGAACGATAGCATGGGGG
>JAKFYM010000414.1 GCA_021730855.1 Bdellovibrionales bacterium | reverse complement strand
GGATAGGGCGTGCCAAGGTTGATATGCCGGGCGAGTGCGATGCCGACAAACGCGCTATCAATGCCTAGGTAAGAATCGACCGTCTTCGCGAGAACCTGGGCTAAGCCGCCGGATCCGCATCCCAGCTCAATGGCATTTTTGTTTTTGTAGGTCTTGGTCCATTCGGCAATCTTCGAGAAGGGGCCGTTGTCCCAGAAGTTTTTTACCAGGCGATCAATTTCCGGGCTGAAATCTTTTTTGGGACGCCACCAAGGGATCTTTTTAGCTTGGCCTGCGCGTGCGTAGTGATTCATGTAGTAAAGCGCATTCATTCGCTGGGATTCGAGGTCTTCTTCCGTGAATTCAGTTTCGATAGCGGATTTCGCTTCCAAATAGGAAGAGCGATAGAGTTCCGGAATTTCCGAATCCTCCACGAGCGCGGAAATGCCCTTGACGTGAAACTGAAGATAGCGCTCGATGTCGCTTACTAAGACGGCAATCCCCGCCAGAATGGGGAACTGCGATCCGCATTCGTTACAGGCCAAGGTACCGAACAGTACATCGGCGGCTTTCTTTTTTTTTGCCTCGTGCAGAGATAGTTCGCCAGATTTTGCGTCAATGCAGTTAGGGCAACGGAGGCGGGGAAGGGTGGTAAGGAGCATTTACGCACTATTTCACCGAAATATTTCATTTCATAAATAAAAGTTTTATTTAGCGGATTTTTTTGTAGGAAGGCTAGGCGGTTGGCCAGGCTTAGGGTCAGTTCTAGTGCGCGAAGCGCGTTCCGTGGTGTGACTTTAGCCTATGCCGTTCCGGAAGGTGAATACATCTGCCAAACGGCCTTCGATCCCGAATCGCAGTTCGACAATTCGGCAGGCCTGCCGAATTGCACTCACGTAGTGAGCCTGTAGGGTGAGGGGTAGGAGCCCCGGGTGATACTCGTCGGTCAAGGGGCACCACTTTTAGCTTCCCACCTAAGCGCTTTTCAATTCCACTTTGTAAGGAAACTTTCCTTTTCGAAGTTGGTCTTGAAGTGCGAGTTGAATCATAGCCAGCTCCGAAACTTCCATCGCTTTAGCGATCTTTGCGGCGAGAGCAGGACCAACGAACCGGCGGCCCTTTTCAATATCGCATAGATTGGAACGAGTGATCTTCAGCTTTTTAGCGTAGTCCGCTTGTGAGATTTCGTCTGCCTCGCGGAATGCCTTTACGAATTGACCAAAAGTCATGGGTCCATGCTTTTTTTCTAGGTCCTCGAGGCCATACCATTTTTTAGTAGTCATGCTTGTTAACCTCAATCACTTCCATCATCTCAATTCTGCCGTTGAGAAGCTCCACGTAGATAGCTCTATAGGCGCTATTTAAGCGAATCGAGCGCTGACCAGCTCGATCTCCTGCAAGCGGCTCATCGTGGAATCCCGGCCGTTTACGGGTCTCTCTGAGGCCAACGAGACTCACGTATTTTACCCATGCGTGAAACTTCTTTTCGATCCGATCAGGAAGCCGGTCGAGCTGTTTGGCAACCCGTTTTCCCCAGATCACCTGTCTAATATCGCCCATATCGGTGAACTCCTTTCAATTGTACCCAAAGTATGGGTACAAGTCAAATTTGAAATTCTGTGGCTTTAACGGTTTTGACGGGTCCTGCTCCGAGCTGTACATACAACTAAGTGAGCAAGCTAAGTGCCAGCTTGTTCACAAAGAATTTTAGCTTAACGCCCCGAGCGAAATGAGGCATACGACTTTTGCGGGAATGAGCCGGTGCAGTGAGTAGGCTGTTAGTCTATATTCACGACCGAAGAGTCGCGACTGTAGTAGGCGACTTCGTTTCTAGGCACCTTTTTATCTTGGGGTGGCGTGACTTCCGTCTTCTTTAGGCAGCCAGTGATTCCATGCAAGAACCCACAACCAAACGCCAATAGCGATGCTCGCGATGCCGATCCCAACAAAAGTTGATGTGGTCCACTGTCCGCTTGGCGGAGAATAGCCTGAAAAATCTAAGGGAAGAAAGGGGGTGATGATCGATAACAGGCCCACGAGTGCCAGCACAAGGGCGGCCAAGGCTAGCAGGAAAGTATAGAGACGAGGAAACATAGGCACATAGTTGGCACCGACGACGACGTGCGGTCAAGCGGGCAATTGCAAGCTTTCGGCAAAGATGACGATTGGCAATCACGTGCCTTGTCTGCAACACAAAGGCACTTGCGTATAAGCCTTGAGACGTATTTGATTGTATCGGCAAGCGCGAGCCTGGGGGCTCGAGTATCCGCAGTGCGCAAAATTTGGGGGGATAAAATGAAAAGTATATGGATGATGGCAGGGGTGTGGCTCTTAGGTTCGGCTTTGGCTCCGGGCGTGCTCGCCGCAGAGAAGTTGGAAGCCATCCGCTGTGAGTTAAATAAAGAAGAGGGGCAGAATCCTTCTGAACTGTTGGATAAACGAACCCTTAGGTTAGGACCAGAGCCCGAAACTTTTATTTACTCGAACGCCGAGAGCGGCCTAGAGGTGAATGTTTTGGCCATGAGCGCCGATGATGATCGCTTCGCCCTTGTGGCCGTGTCTCTTGCGCTGAATGGCTATGTGGCTGAGAGCCAGTATTTCACCGATGGCAGAGAAATTAACGACGTGAGCCTCACAGCTCCCGGTGAGGCGAAGGTCACTTACGTGGTGAGTTGCTACCGCTAAGCGTAAAGAAAGTATCATTTTTGGGGTCGAAGCCTGAGTTTTCAAAAGACAGCCGAATGCGAATTATATTGAAAGCGTGAATCATTCTCTCTTTACATCTTTTCTCTAGAGCAATACCGTATTTTACGAAATCAACATAATTCATAGAGGGGAATTACCTTATGCTTAAGGCCTTTTTCATTCTTGCCATTTTACTATCTTCCAATTCTTTTGCTGCTGAGAGATCGGATCCATTTTTTCTCATGGTGACAGGCAGGGTGTGTGATAGCGCCGGTGCGTGCCAGCGATACAATGGCGGTTCAGGGAATTATCAAATTGACCTTACTACCAACGCACAGGGCAAGTCGGGGGAGATGAAAATTACGTATGAGATTGAAGGCGTGTCGGTCACGAATTCCCTCAATCTATATGTTCGCGAATTTAATGGTGAGTCGCAGACAGAGCTTTATATAGAAATTCAAAACTCCACAGATAGCTCCTCGGCCTCGGGTGTTTCGGTATTGGCCAAATCACTCCGTGAGCTCAATATGATCAGCCCGAATGGCGTGGCGTTTGAGGCAAACGGATATACGATCACTCCGGAGTTGGTGATTGGCCCTTACGTGCAATAGCGATCAATTATTTTCCGTTTACTCTCGCGCCACGGCATACTCTATCGGCTTACAAGAGCCGTTGTTGCTCCCCTCGTCTGAGCAGGCAGTGAGCCCCACGATCAAATCGCGCTGGGCTTCGAAGACGATTTGATCGCCCGGCTTGGAAAGCGGCGCCAGCACTCGAATGGCGCCCCCTAAGCCTACAGGCACATTCATGAAGGCGTTGAAGGTGGTGGTGATCACGTGGGCGGGAATATCGTACTGGGCTAAGGCTTTGGCGAGATTTTCCTGACAGCTAGGGTGGTAGGTGCATTCGGGGTTTAGCATCTGGAACATCTGTAGGGAGCAGGGCGTGACGAGAAAATCATGGGTGCCGCAGGTATCACTAAGGATTTTTAAAAGTGGTTTGCCAGCGTTGGAATAGAGCATATGGCCGTTGGTAAAGTGGATGGTGTCGTTGTAGTCGATGGATCGCCCCGAGGATAAACCGTCCAGAAGATTCACGGCGTCCACACAGAAGAGATCGCATACTTGTTCGCCGTAGGGATCCACAATGCTGAGCTTCCCTCCTTTGGCCAAAGGAAAAGCCGTGCCCCCTTGCGGCGGAATGCGGATCCTATCGTCGTTCATTTATGCGCGCTCCTTTTTATGTAGTTTATGCAGGAAGCGAAATGGGCACCTCCATTGTCGCGAATTTTTCTTGCCAGAAAACTGGATGGATTCCCAGTTTTCCCCGAACTCTTCCACCATGGGGTTCACGCTGCCGTCAAATTTGAGATCGCGTAGGCGATTGGTGCGCACCATTGGGTCGTAAGCCCCTTTTTTTTGCAGCGACTCGAACTGGCGAAAGACATTGAAAATAAGTGTGGGCCGCGAAAAGCGACGGCCTTTTCTTGTGCTCCCCGGATGCAGTCCCACCACAAAAAAGGGCTCACCGAAAAGGCAAAAGGAAAAACTCTCTTGTTCCGGATTCGAGACGTTCGATCCCCAGTCGGAGGCGCGATCTTCCTCGGAAGTGAGGGCCGATAGCTCTTGCCACAGGCGGTGTTCGAACTCCTCTTCGGAAAAGACAGCCGGGCCCTCAAATACGGCCAAGAAGGTGAGGTAGTCGGATTCAGATTGTTTTTGTTCCTGCAAAAACTGCGATAGGTGCAAGCGCAGCTCGTCTCGGAAGGCAACCGAGCCGAAATCCTGGTAAATGGCCCCCTGCAGTTCATTCCGCTCCAGGGCGCGCAGGGCGGCGATGCAGGGATAATCCCGCTGACGAAGGAAAGCCCGGATGTCTTTTATGAGGGGGCTATCGAGGGGGATTTCAGGGCTTCGGATGGATGTGGTTAGGGGGAACATCTCGCCGGCTTATTCAAGGAATGAGCCAATAAATTTTGGCTTTCAGTCCCTGGGAAAACAGGGCCTTAGGATTCTTCCGGTTTTACCCCAGCCAAGGATCGACGACATAACGTTCCATATTGGGCCACGGAATGCCGGAGCGGTCGCAAAAATAAGCATCTTTTTTCCATTGTTGCTCTTGACCTTGCCGTTACGTCAAGCCCCATGGTGGACTGAACGGGAAGGAATTTCTAGATGCTATCGGTGGGGCAGTTCGCAAAATTGGCAAAGGTTTCGGCGCGCACGGTGCGCTACTATGAAACTTTTGGCCTTTTGCCTGCGCCTATTCGCAGAGAAAACAACTATCGCTTCTATGACCAGCGACTGCTGGGGCGTATGGACCGCATTCGTGAGTTGCAAAGTTTAGGATTCAGTCTTGAAGAGATCAGGGATGCTCTTCATTTCTCAAACGAGCAACTGCGTATTCGGCTCCAGCAGCGCCTATTGGAAGTGAACGAGGAAATAGATTCTCTGGAAAATCGTCGTTTGCGTTTGGTCGAACTTCTTTCCGTTACCATCAAAATTGAGTCCGGTGAAAATATCACTGAAACGGAAAGGAATCTTTATATGCAAGCGATCAGAGGGGAAATTATCAAAAGTCTGGAGAAAAAATATGCCAAGGTTACGGATATGGAGCTGGCATACCTCAGTCGGGACAGCTGGTTTTACTCTAATCCAGAGATGGGTGAGTTTGTCCAAGCACTCAAGAAATGCATGGAGTTCGCGAAAAGGAAAAATTTGATTCTCGGTCCCGGTAGAGGTAGCGCCCCGGCTAGCATCACCATATTTGGTGTCGGATTTTCCAGCATAGACCCCATGAAATACGAAATGGTCCCGGAGCGGCTTAGCATGCAAGTGCCTAGTGTTCACATCGATGTCGAGTTCGAGCGTGGCCAAGAATTTATTGATTACTGCCAGGAAGCAAATCGAAAGCTGAAGTTCGGTGAAATTCAGGCCTTTAAGATGCCGCTGATTGATATTGTGAAGAACGTTCACGAGGCTATGGGTGGTGGGATCGACTATCCGCAGATCCATGATGATTCCGATCTTGTGCTCAATCATTTTCGTTCTGGGGAAATTGATAAGATTTTTGGCTTCGACTTTTCTGAAAAAGCGCTTGTCATGAAATACGAAAATTTTCTGCCTGGATACGATGGCCTAGAAGAAATGCAGAAGTATTTACGGGGGCAAGAAATCCACAATTTCCGTGACGTGATTAATATCACAGCGCTGTGGCGTCCACATTCCTTCGAGATTCTTGAAAGGCTTGAGCTCTACCGAGTGGCCAAGCGCGATGGTTTTAAGTTCGACTTTTTACCTCAGCAGGTCAAAAAATCCTTGGAGCCTAATTTTGGCAGAGTGATTTATCACGAGGATTTGCTACGAATTATCTCGCATTACACTGGATGGGATTTGGGGCGATGCAATTCTTTGAGAAAGATCGCTTATAGGCGCGAACTTGAGGCTTGTGGGGATTGGTTAGAATTCCAAAGAATGGCGCCTGAGGCCGTGACAGCCTTGGTGCAAGAAGAAGGCAAGTGGGCTTTCTGCCTGCCTCATGCCCTTGCTTTCGCGCAATTCACGAAGCAGACGGCGGTGCTAAAGAGCCTGCACAGGGATATCTATTTCGCGGAGATCGAAAGATTTGAGCAGAAGCATGGACTCGCTTGGGATGATATTGGAATTCGAATCAAGGGCGTTTCGCTTTTGCAAAACTAAGAGAGGGCTTGTGTGGGTTGGCCGGGGGGCGCTTAATGCTCGACTGCGCTTCTTGCTTCGGAAGCTACCGATTTTATGGACAAGGTAGATTATACGTCGATAGCTTCCCTTCGCCACCACACGGAAGTATTTGAGCGAAGAGCATTTCTAAATGCAAAGAATCCGGAACCGTGTTTGCCCTCGTGCTATTTTTCTAGAAAACGTGCTGCCCTACGTCCTCTTCTGGAAACTTTTTCGCAATACTCCTAAAATAGAAAATGCCTAAAATTCTGCCGTCGCTAGCGGTGTTCTTTCTTTTTCCTTTTTCTGCTCTAGCGGACTGTGGCTGGAACTCCGCCAGAACTTTTTATACTTGTAACGACTCCGTTTCGATCGCCAATTCCGTGGGGCGCACCTTGCCCGTACTGGCCGATTCGGTGCGATTCAATCCGGCCTCGATTCCTTCGGTGCTTACGCCGGCTGGGATTGAGGCCACCTATAGTTCGAGAAGCGATACCGACCACAAGTTTCAGCCCTCACTTTTGAAGGGGCTGCCTGGGGTGGGGTTTGCCACCACCGTCTGGACCGAAAATAATTTCGCCACTCCGAATGTGCAATTGGTTTTGAAGAAGTTGTACCAAAACTATCTTTATGAATACGAGACCCCAAGGGGCATGGGTTACCGCTTGGGCGGATCGTTTGCCGTTCCCTTCATCGATTTTGCTCATATCAGCATCGGCGGTTCCTTTGGCAAGGGGCGGGTAAAGAATAGCGAGTCCAAAGCTTTTGGAATCACCGCAGATTCAGGTTTCCTGAGCTTAGGGTACGCACAAAATGCCGAGACCCTCGTGGAAGGCCTCCCGCTAGGTGTGACAAAAACAATTAGTGCCGGATTGACCTATGGTGGATTGTACTTGGGCTATTCACAAATGAAATTTTCCATCGCGCAGTATCAGCAACAAGCCATGAACTTCTATAGTGCGCGCTTAGCGCTCTCGCGCCTGGCCGTATACATGGCCATAAAGAGCGATATCGACGAGGATTTCAACAGGAAGAACTACTATACCTGGAACGTGCAGCTCGGCCTGATGCCGAGTCTGGTTCTTGGATATGTCTATGGCCTCTATCCGAAGGCGCATTCCTTAAGTGCCCAGCTCTATTTTTGACCCTCACACGGCATTTCTAGCTAAATTTAGTGCCCTATCGACGGCAAACTCGGCCTGAACTTGAGCGCTTACGGGAAATTCGTTCTCTTTTTGCGCATTGCGCATTTGCCATTTTCTCGATAATGCGGCTCTTTGAGCGTTGCTGATTGTTCCTAAACCAGAACTAAAGTATTTATTCAGGAATTATGTTTGGTGCCTAGGAGGTCATTTGAAGCGAAAAACCTATGCGATTCCTCGCCATTACGAAAAACTGGGGAGATTCTTTTGTGAGCTTCGGCAGAAAAAGAACCTAAGCCAAAGAGAGGTGGCTAAAAAGCTTGGTTATTCCTCGGCGCAGTTTATTTCCAATTTCGAGCGCGGGATCGTGGTTCCTCCCCTGACCAAATTGCGAGTCTTGGTTCGCCTGTTGGACATGCCGATCGATCGGGTTCTGGACCTAATTGTGGAGAGCGAGCGCTTGCGAATGCGAGCCACCCTACAGACGGCCGAAAGAAAGTGATTTCCCGTTACCCTGCTGCGTCTTTTTGCGGAATTTGAGTTTGTTGTCTATTTGTTGGCGGTCTGAGCGGTATGAAGAAAAAATTTAATCTCAACGAGCTAAAGCGGCTTGCGGATTTTGCTAGCCCCATGAGTTGGATTTATCTCAGCGCGTTTGCAAATATCCCTTTGATTTATATTCTATTTCAGCCGACCGCAAAAGAGCTGATGATTCTGTTGCTGGTAGACATTCTTCCCGTTCCCCTGCATGCCTGGCTTTGTGCGCATCTTTTTGTGAAACTCTTTCCCAAGGCAAAATTTTATTTTCATGACGTAAAGGAGGATGCAATCCAGGCGCTTCCCTTGCCGGAAAAAATAAATCTCTTTGAGGCCATGGTGGCCACCCCCCATCGCAGCGCAATTTGGGGAGTTCTATATAGCTTATTTAAGATCATTCCGGGCGTGCTTGTGGTGGTTTTTGTGTGGAAACACAAGATGAGCAATTGGGAGCAGTTCTTTTCCATCATGGGTGTCGGTTTGATCAATGCCTCGCATTTTTACGGAGTGGTGGCGATTGAAGGGCACAGGAAATTATCGGAAATCGTGCGTGACCTGCATGAAAGATATGACTGGACAGAAGTTTTTCGCGGATCGTTTCTTCCCTATTCTCGTCGCTATTTTGCTCTACAGGAGAGAGTCCCCTCGATCCTCGTGTTTGCTTTCACTCTGCTCACCCAATGTGGGGTGATTCTGAACCATCCTCTAGAAGCAAGCCAGCTGAGCCTAATGGTGAAAGTCGTCATCGTCACGCTTGTGGGTCTTATGCTGCACGCGCGGAATCGCTATTTAGTGCGGGCTCTTTTTGTGGAAGGCTTGGAAAATATTTTTGAAAACATGCAATCGATGAAAATCAAGAGGCCAAATTTTTCCCTCTCTCTTCACACCTTTCCCCTTTTGGGCCGTTTTGAGCAGTCCTTCAATGATTTACTCCAGCGGGTTCGGGTGGGAGAGCAAGAGCTTTCTTCTTTGGTGATTCACAAGTCAGAAGAGAGTCGGTATCAGGCCTTAGGTGAGTTCACGGCCCTAGTGGCCCATGACCTAAGCAATCCCTTGCATACCATTCAGTTTCTTGTTGATGAGCTGTCCAAGGATCCCGAAAAGTTCGTCACGGACAAAAAGTCTCTTCGTCATCTTAAAGCAAATGTAGACAGCTCCATTTCCTTTGTGAGTTCCATACGCAATCGCCTGCGCAGCTCGGATAGTGGGGAGCCATTCTCGAGAGTGTATGACGCCTATGCCAATGTGCTTCAGTTGCTCGAACGAACTCTCCATCACCAGTTTGTGTCCGTGGAGTTTTGCGACTCGATAAAAAATGAAGCCGCCAAGCTAGCTCCGATGGATCTCATTCATATCTTTCATAATTTATTTAGCAACAGCCTGAAAAATTTCTCAGATCACGAGGTTCGTGAGCGAAGGATTTCTATTACGGGAAAATTGGATTCTGAGGCAAACCGCCTAGTGATTTTCTTTTCTGATAGTGGCACCGGGCTTAGCCAAGAAAAGTTCGAAGAGGCCACTGCCTTTCGCTTCATGTCGGACCAAAGGGGAGGAACTGGCTTGGGCTTACGGCTGATTCGCCGTTTGCTAGAGCAAAAAGATTGTTCCCTCACTCTCGTGCCACCTGTGCACGGAAAATTCGGAACCACTTTTGCGATCAACCTCGAGCGCGCCACCTTGCCAGTAGCTCCACCTAAGCCGCGATCTCTAGCCTCAGCTCAGTATGCCCGGCTCTGAGATCTGGATCATTGAGGACGACAAGTCCTGCCAGTATGTGTACGAACTAGCACTAGCAGAGGACTATCGTTTTCTGTTCTTTGAGGGAGTTCCGGAGCTTGTGGCGGCCCTCCGCACCGGCGGCCAGCCCAGCCTGGTGATCGCCGACTTGTTGTTGAAAAACTCCAATTTCTTGGACTTCTTTTCTTTGGAAGAGAGCAGCTTGCTCCAGTGCGGGATCATCATCGTCTCGAGTGTGGACGATCTAGTGACCTTACGTGAGTGTTATGAAGAGGGCGTGGTGGACTACCTCACGAAACCTTTTAACAAAAATCAACTTTTGGCAAAAATTGAACAAAGCTGCAAACAGCACCAGCCAGTGGATGCTCCCCACTATCCTAAAGATTTATCGGTCCTTGCGGAGTTACAACTGGACCCGCGGCGGCTCAGGGTGTTTTTCTCTGATAAATGGGTTTCGCTCACTCACAAAGAATACCGCATCCTCGATACGCTTTCTTTGTCTAACAACCAGGCGGTGGCCAGGGACAGGCTATTGCAAACCATTTGGACTGACGTGAAGGTGGGCCGCAAGACTCTCGATGTGCATCTCTTCCACCTGCGGAAAAAGATAAAATCTATTGGCCTATCCATTCTATTCGAGCCGCCAAATGCCTATAAAATCAGCTCGCCCGCTAGCGCGAAATCAGGCGATCGGATGAATGGCGAGCGCGGGCCGAGAAATTCGCAATAGACCGGGACGAGGGCGCCCGAACCAGAGCGGGAGGCGTGCCGCAGATTCTGCCTTATAGACACTCAATTTTCCTTGAAGCCAGGGTGGAGTGAAGGAAATGAATCTGAAGCGCTCGCTCTTACTTGCCGCGGGAACGTGGAAGACTCCCTTGCCTTTGAAATTTCCTCCCTGCAGCCAGTGCAGCAGCTTCGGCTTGTTCTGTGGGAGCAGGTAGATCTCTTGGTGGTAGCCCGGGGTGGGAGAGAAGGCCGGGGCCCGCTTCGCGATTTTCTCCCCCCAAAGAAAAGCAAGTCGTTGCAAAGCTTCGCTCTTGGCTTTTCTGAGAGCTGAAGGCGCCTCCGTGCCTGCGCCAAAACCAAAAAAGAGCGGGTGCGTTCCAGGATCGCGTGGCAAACCGAAGAACCCAACCACCTGATAAGCCGAAGCTTCTTCTGCGAGCGAAAAAGCGGAGAGTTCGTAGAGTTCTCCTAGGCCTTCTTCGAGGGGGGCTCCCTC
>JAKFYM010000393.1 GCA_021730855.1 Bdellovibrionales bacterium | reverse complement strand
TACAACTGGGGGTCTTCAACTCGCCGCCCAATGCAAAATAAACGTGTTCTAACTGAAGGAGGAATCTATCGAACCAGTTATGGCACTGAGCCTCAGCTGGACTGGAAAGCCAATAAAATCTAGAATCTTGTAGCCAGAATAGTTAAGGTAAAGCCTATTATCTTAACCAAATATTTGATAATTAACTTGTAATTTCAAGTACTTAAGAATTCTTATTTAAATAAGATAAAAACTTTTACCTTATTTAAAGAATGGCTATTATGGTAAGGATGGAATGGAAATTTTATGGCCGGCAAGCCGAATTAAACAAGCTAAAGTCCATACTTAATCGAGAGCGTTGGTTTTTTACAAAGATTATTGGGCGAAGACGAATCGGAAAGACACGTCTTATTCAGCAGGCTCTCCATGAAACCAAGGATCGGTCTGTTTTTTATGTCCAAATTCCGGATAGTGCACCTTCTGGTGTAATTGCCGCTATTAGAGATGCAGTTGAGACTTTTCAACTTGATCCGAAGTATGAACTTCCGCGAGATCTTCTGGGTCTCGCAAAATTCGTATCATCTCTTATAAAAGATAATTTCATCGTGGTGTTGGATGAATTTCAGTATTTTAATCGTCCAAAGTTAAAAGACTTCTGCTCTTACCTTCAGCACGAAGTAGATACTCTTTCAAATAAGTCATCGACAGTAACAGGTGGACTGTTTGTACTTGGGTCAATTCATACGGAAATGGTGGCTATTTTAGAAGATCGTAGCGCACCTTTGTACAATCGCACTACAGATGAAGTTCATGTTACCCATTGGGAAATGTCGTCTCTATTGGAATTATTCAGAGAGTTTGGGATAACCAATCCTCATCAAGTCCTATTTTTTTGGAATTTATTTGAAGGTGTTCCTAAATTCTATCGAGATTGTTTTGAGCAGAATGTTTTAGGATTGAATCGCAGCGAAGTTATAAAAAAAATGTTTTTTGAAAGTTCGTCGCCACTTCGAACAGAAGCAGACAACTGGTTTATGAAAGAGCTTCATGGGCGTTATGACTCAATTTTGAAATATATTGCTCGCCATTCTGGTTGTACTCACAGCGATCTCATCGCCCATATCAGAAGTATTAGTCAAGAAAGCGAAGAACAAGTTGGCGGGCATCTGCAAGTGCTGCAAGACAAATACAAGATAATCGAAAAAAAGCTTCCTATCTTTGCTCCCAATAAAGCTAGAAAAGGACGTTACTATATTGCAGATAATTTTCTGAGGAGCTGGCTGGGTGCCTTATCCGCACCAGTTTCTGCAATTAACTTTTCACCCACAGAACAGCTTGTTGAACAAGCAAATCAAAAATTACAAAATCTCGAGGGACATGGCTTAGAAAAGTTAGTTGCTCTTGTGTACGAGGAAAGAAGCAGAAAAGGATTACCTGGTTTTCCCCTCTCTCGTAAGATAGAGGGTTTTTGGGATCGCTCTGATGTTGAGATCGATTTAGTCGCAGTGAATGAAGCTGAAAGTAAAATTCGTTTTGGGAGCTGTAAGCGGTCAGAAGAAAAACTTCTTGCTTCAATTCCGACATTAAGGAAGTGCACAGAGAAATTCCTTAAGGAGTTTCCACAGTACAATAAATGGAACGTCGAGTGTGTTGCTATCGCCCCTCAAATTTCCAAGGAAAATCGAACAAATATAACTGGTCAGAATATCTTGGCGGAAGATTTTTCAGACCTTTTTAAAGGATTGTGAATTCGTAGAACTATAATATTGGCGGAGAGAGTGAGATTCGCCCAAGCGCTCGTCGGCCCCTCACGGGCCTCCTCCGCCTGGGCACCCCGTCGTCTAAGAAAGCCCTCCAGGCTTTCTTCCCTGCGCTAAATCGCTTTCGCGATTCATCGCAGGTCGCCTCCTCCCTTCGAATCTCACCAATCTACGCAAAATACAAAACCGGCCGCAGGCTAAAGCCTACGTCCGGTTTGTGATTGGCGGAGAGAGTGAGATTCGCCCCCTCGCGTTCGCGCCTTCCAGGCGCTCACTCCGGGGGCGGCCTGCGGTCTAAGCCGCGCCTCCTGCGCAGCTTACCGCGCTAAATCGCTGCGCGATTCATCGCGGCCGATCCTCACGTTCGAATCTCACCAATCTACGCAAAACACAAAACCCGCCGCAGCCCTTTGGGCTACGTCGGGTTTTGGTTGGCGGAGAGAGTGAGATTCGAACTCACGAGCCGCTTGCGCGACTGCCGGTTTTCAAGACCGGTGCTTTCGGCCACTCAGCCATCTCTCCGTTTTTTTGTCCTTCAGATTTTCGGCCCTATACGATCAAAGCCTGTGTATTTTTGCAAGGCTTTCGGGATCAGCACCGAGCCGTCTTCTTGTTGGTAGTTCTCTAGGATGGCCACCAGGGTGCGGCCTACGGCTAGGGCGGAGCCGTTTAGGGTGTGCACGAATCTTGGTTTGCCTCCGTCCTTGCCCTTGAAGCGGATCTGGGCGCGGCGGGCTTGGAAGTCTAGGAAATTGGAGCAGGAGGAAATTTCGCGGTAGGCATTCTGGCCAGGTAGCCACACCTCGAGGTCGTATGTTTTGGCCGAGCCAAAGCCGGTGTCGCCCGAGCAGAGAAGCATGCGCCGATAAGGCAGCTCTAGGCGATTCAACACCTCCTCGGCATTTCCTGTCAGGCGTTCGTGCATTTCCCAAGAAGTGTCGGGATGCGAGAAAATCACCAGCTCCACCTTATCGAACTGGTGCTGGCGGATCAGGCCGCGGGTGTCGCGCCCGTAACTTCCCGCCTCCGAGCGAAAACAAGGGGTGTAAGCGGTGAAATAAACGGGTAGCTTGGCTTCGTCCAGGATCTCTTCCCGATAAAAATTGGTCACCGGAACTTCGGCCGTGGGGATGAGGAACAAATCCTGGCCCTCGATCTTGAACAAATCCTCGCGAAATTTTGGCAGCTGCGTGGTGCCCACCATGGCTTTGCTATTGGCCAGGAAGGGCGGGAGGATTTCTTCGTAGCCATGCTGCTCGGTATGCAAATCGAGCATGAACTGGATCAGGGCGCGCTCCAGCTTGGCGCCCTTGCCCAAGAGGGCGGCAAAGCGGGTGGTGGCCAGGCGCGTGGCGCGGTCAAAGTCGAGGATGCCTAGTTTCACGCCAAGATCGTGATGGTCCTGGGGCGCAAAGGAGAATTTGCGTGGTTCGCCCCGGCGGTGGATTTCTTTGTTCTCTTCCGCCCCCTTCCCCTCCGGCACGCTCTCATCCAAGGCATTGGGCAGTTGCAGGAGATCGTTTTCCACGCTGGCCTGCAAATCCACCAGCTCCTTATCCGAAGCCTCCATCTCGCGGCTCACGCGGGTAGATTCTTCCATCAGCGCCTTGATGTCCTCGCCGGCTTTTTTCTTGAGAGGGATTTCCTTGGAGATTTGGTTCTTGCGGGCGCGCCCGGCTTCCACCTTCTGGATCAGCTCGCGGCGGCGGCCATCCGTGCTTAGCAAACGGTCCAAAGATTCCGTGGGGAAACCATTGCGTGCGGCTAGCTTACGGCGAAGCAGGGCTTCGTTTTCGAGGATCCAGCGCAGGTCGAGCATGACAAACCTCTATTATTTGGAAAGTTCCCGGATCTTCTCGTCCACCTTGGCGATGGCCTGAGGATCACGGATGGTCCCTTTGTAGTTGGCGAAGGCCTGCAGGGCTTTTACCTTATTGCCTAGCTTCTGGTAGATCAAGCCCATCTGCCAATAGACATCCGCCTTGAGCGGGTCCAGTTTAATCACCCGCGCGAAAAGGGACAAGGCATTGTCGAAGCTTCCCTGCAGGTGGTGCACCACCCCTAGGCCAAAGAGAGCGTCTGCATTCTTTTCGTTGAGGCGGGCAGCGTCTGTAAAGGCTTTTGTGGCGGCCTCGAATTCTTTTTTGGCCATGAAGACATTCCCCTTCTCCACGAGCGCAGCGTCGGAGCGGGGATTGATCTTGATCTCCTCCTCGAGGAGGGTCATGGCCTTGGTGGCGTCTCCCCCGTTGCGGGAAATCTGCGCCAGGCGCAGGCGCACGTCGGGGTAGCTGGGCGTGAGCTCCAGTACCTTATAGTAGTTCTTGGCGGCCGCCCCTAGATCACGAATGTCGAAGTAGAGATCGCCGGTGGCCTTATAGCCTTCGGGATCATTCGGGGCGAGCTTCGAATACATCTCATAGCTCGCCAGGGCATAACGATAGCTGTGGCGGCGGGCGGCGTTATTGTCCACTTGCCGGTCGCCCTCATCCTTGGTGAGATCTCCCAGGAGCCGAAAGGCCTCGGCATAACGCGAGTCCGAGCGAATGGCGTTCTGCAGGTAGTTCTTGCCGGCATCCTGATCGCCCGAGCGCAGGTAGATGATCGCTAGATTGGTGAGGATGGCCGCCGAGTTGGGCTGGGTGGCGAGCTTGTCTTTCAGGAAGGCCACGGCGCGGGAGGGGCTATCCAGGTGAAAACGCGAGAGCGCCACGCCCAGCATCGCCTTGGGGCTGTAGGGCTCGTAGCGAAGCGCGATCGAATAGTAGAACTCGGCCAATTTCTGGTTGCGCTTCTCGGTTTCAATGTCTCCCATCTCGATATAGAGCGGAGGGAAACGGCTTTGGCCACGCAGGGCCAGCTGGAAGAGCGGGTCGGCAAGGTCGGGCCGTTTGGATCGGATCTGCAGTATGCCCTTGAAGAAATTTACCTGATCGCGTTTTTCTTTCAGGTCGTTGGCGATCCGTAACATCGCTTTCGAGTCTTCCAGTTGGTAGCGATCGGCATAGATGCGCGCTAGCTTCAGGGCCGCGGCGATCGGCTTGTGGCTAGTTTCGAAGAGCGCCTTTTTGTAGCGATCGATCGCCTCGTAGATTTCGCCTCTTTCTTCGTAGAGATTCCCTAGGAGCAGAAAGGCCGTGGGATCACGCCGATTGCTCTCCAGCGCCCGCACATAGTGGTTGATGGCGAGGTCGATCTGCCGAGCCCGCTCTCTTTGCCGAGCGTTCATGATCTCGGTATAGGCCTTTTTCGTGGCGGGCACCTTCGATTTCAGACGGAAGACCAAGTCTTCCACGATCTCACGGTCAAAATGCATTTTCTCGGCGGCCGTGGCAAAGACTAGGGCGCGTTTTTCTAGATTCAGGCCCTCCATCACTTTGGCCGCCACAACGAAAGCCTCCGCCAGTTGCACGCGGTCGAGTAAATAAGGCCTGTTCAAAAGATACTTTAGAACATTCCGAGACTGTTTGGTTTGCCCGGCGCGGAAGAGTGAATCCGCGTGGTAGAGCAGGCCGGGCCCATAGTTGGGGGATTCGGTGATCAGGCGCTTGAGCGCTTCGCTTGCCGCGTCCTTCTGGCCTTTTTGTTCGAGCAGGGTGGCATAGAGCAGGAGGTGGCGCGGGTTGGCCTTCTGCACGTTCTCCGGCGGGATGGCTTTGCTGATCGTGCTCAAGGCTGGATCAAGATCGCGGCGCTCATAGGCGATGCGGGCTTTTTGGTAGAGCAGCTCGGGCGTGGTGCGGCGGCTGAGATAGCCATTGATGATTTCTTGGGCTTGGTCGTAACGATTCAGGAGCTGGTAGTATTCCGCGCGCGCCACCACATACTCTGGGGTCCAGTGGGAGGAGGGGCGGCCCGGAAAGAGCAGTTTCTCGATGGTTTCGAAGAGGCGTTGGTCGCGGGGCACTAGCTCCGACAATCGCATATAGGACGAAGCCAGCAGGGCGCGGGCGTCGTAGTTCTGGGGGTCGCGCCCGGCGGCCAGGTAGAAATATTTTTTGATCGCCGTCATATAGGCCGAGGGCGTCTCTTTGGCGACGAGCTCGGATCCTTTTTCCACTAGATCGGCAGAGAGCGCGCGGTTTGGCGCATTGCCGAGGGGCGGGGGCATATTCACTTCGACATAAGGAAACGTATGGTAGCGCGGGAAGATATTGTTAGGATCTTCTTCTTTTTCCTGAATCTGCGAGAACCACGCAATGGCCAGGAGCCCAAGCGCCAGCAAGGCCGAAGTGGTGGGCGTGAGCAGGCGGTGTTTCCCGCTCTCGGTCACATACTCTTCTTCGCGCACGGCTTTGCCAAAAATGTTTTTCTTGACCGGCCCGGCAGGGCGGGTGGGTGTCTTGTACTGCTCCAGCACCAGGTTCATGCTCTCCGGCGTGAGTACCTTCGTGCGGCCATCATCCTCGCCCATCTCCACGCTTTCGAGGGGAGCTAGAGGGTGCACGATTGTTTTCTCGTGATCTGGATCTTGATTGGCGGGCATGCGAATGTCCACCAGCGTGGGGATGCCGTAGCTGCCGGTGTCTTCTTTTTCCTCTTCTGTGGCCACACTCGTGATCGTGGGCTGGGAGCTGATGAGCGTTTGGGTGGCGGCCTCGCTGGATTGACTGGAAGACGGAGCGGCCTTGCGATCTAGCTCCAGCTTTTTTAAGAGCAACTCGCTAAGCTCGGGGTAGGAAACAAACGCCCGCCATTCTGTGAAGGGCTCGATGCTGGTGGGCTCTTCTCCCTGGATGCGGCCCTTGAGCACGAGGGCTTCCACCCGTGCCCAGTCTAGGGGCCCCAGGGTTCGGTCCGCGGAAATGCGGATTTTGTATTTCTTGCGAGGCTCAGCCATGGTGGTCCTTTAAGGATACCATGCGTACGCCCAAGGAACGCAGTGCGCTCTAACGAAAATTTATGTAGGAACGTGGACGTAGGAGTCGGTTTTGGCTCGCTCGGTCCAGAGCTGTAGCTGATTGAGAAGGGCGCGCTTATAGAGTTGCTCGCGGATCTCTTCCTTGCGTTTTTCGAAGACGGGATCCTTGGGCGCTCCGATTTGGCTCACTTTCAAGATCATGTAGCCGGAACCGGTAGCGATGGGCTTCGTCACCTCTCCCACTTTCAGGCCCTTAATGGCATCCCGAATCTTGGAGTTCATGTTCTCTTCCGAGAGTGTGGGCAGGGTGGAGCTTTCGGCACCCTGGCTCGCAAGGTCAGAGGAAACGGAATCAAAGTCTTCCCCGGCGCGTAAACGCTTTTGCGCGGTCTCGGCCAGTGCAGATTGCGGGAGCAGGAGCTGCTGCAAGGAATAGGAGAGCACTAGTTTTTGCTCTTTTTGCCGCTCGCGGAAAGCCGTATCCGTGTAATAAAAATTCTTTACGTCTTCGTCGCTCACGGCCGCAAGTGGACGCAGCTCCCGCTCGATCAGCTTGCGCTTGGAAATGCTCACGCCGATCATGGCGCGATAGTCTTCAAATTTCACCCCCTTGGGATTGCAGCACCCGCTTGATGTGCTCGCGGTCGATGCCATTGCTCTTCTGGATCCCATTGATTTCTTCTTCGATCTCTTCTTCCGTGGCCGGGTATTTAGTGACAATCAGCTTTTCCTGCACCAGATAGTCGAGGATTTTTTTGTCAGAGTCTGGGGAAAAGCCCGTGAGGGTGATGAAGGAATCTAGGTCGCGCCTCAGAGCGAAGTTCTTTTGGAAGTGTTGGACGTCGGAGCGGAGAATCATGTCCCCGTTCACGAGGGCGGCCGTGCGGTCGATCAGACGGGCTTCGACGGGGGATGCGAGCAGGAAAATAGACAAGAAAAAGGCGGAAGTAGTCATCTAGTTGTTCTACTCCCGCCGAAAGTTTGTGCAAAGAATTATTCTTTGAGCAGCTCCTGGTTTACCGACACTTTGGATTTCGAGCGGAGCGAAGAGAGGTAGTCGGCAAAAATCTTGGCGCGTTTTTCGTCAAAAACCATACGCTGCCACTCGGGAATATTGATCTTTCCGCAGTCTTGCACCGCCGTGAGCTTCACGAGGTGGAAACCGAATTGGGAACGTACGGGGCTGGAAGAAACGCCTCCTACACTTAGCTTGCGGGCTTCCGCATAAACGGCTGGATCGAGTTGCACCTTGGTGGCAAAGCCAGTATCGCCCCCCGCAGAGACATTGATTCCCTCGGAATACTTGGCCACCACTTGCTCAAACTTGGCGCCCTTGGCGAGTTCCGCTTGGGCCTCGGAGATTTTTTTGCGGGCGGCGGCTTCTTCGGCTTTCAAGGCCACGGTCTTGAGCGGCACATACACATGGCTGATGCGCACGGCGGGGTTGCGGCGGCAGTAGTCTTTGGCTTCGTTGTCTGTCACATCCACTGCGCTCTTGAATTTATCGGTCAGCTGGCGCTCCACCAACGATTGGTAGAGCACGGCATTCATCCGCTCCTGCACCTGTGGGTCTTTTTCGAGGCCCATCTTTTTGGCTTCTTGCACGGCGATCTCGAAATTGATGATGTCGTTGAGAATATTGGCTTTGGTGGGTGGACCGTATTTGAAGAATTGGATGTTTTCTTTGTAGCGGCGGTCAAAATCTTCTTTGGTGATTTTTTTGCCGTTCACATCGGCCACGGTGCCGGCGTCGAGGGCCGCAAAGCTGGCTGGGGCACTAAGCAAAAGGGCCAGGAGATAAAACGGGTACATCTTCATAATTGTTCCTCTTCCTTGAACGGTATTTAAAAATTATTGCAACCCATGGAGCGGGGGTCAAGACGATTCACTGCGTAGAGTTCTGAAGAAGCTGACGCAACCTATCGTATATTTGCGTACACGATTGGAAGTGGCCTTTGATCACGAACTTTCCTTCGGGAAGGATGGCGTATTCCGTGGGACGGTTGTGCACGAGCGAAAGGATGAGCAAGGGATCAAGAATCGGGTCTTTACCTGGAGACAGGCTAATCCCTTTGGGTCCTAGAGTGAGTGAGCGCAGGCCCATTCGGCGCATAAGCATTTTGAGCCGGAGAACAAAGAGCAGCTCGGATGCCTCGCGTGGGAGGGGACCATAGCGATCTTCTAGCTCCTTGCGGGCGTCTTCGGCTTGTTCTTCCGTGGCAATGGCGGAGAGGCGCCGGTAGAGCAGCAAACGCGTTTTCATGTCGGGAACATAGTCCTGTGGGAGCAAGGCCGAGAAAGACACGTTGATTTCCACGTCGTCGAGGGGCTTAGCCACGGCCTCGCCCTTGAGGAGGTGGATCTCATCCTGCAACATTTCCAGGTACATCTCGTAGCCAACCGAAGCGATATGGCCCGACTGCGCCTGGCCAAGAATATCTCCCCCACCCCGCAGCTCTAGATCGTGCGTGGCGATCGCATACCCGCTACCGAGATCCACAAAGCGTTGGAGCACCGAAAGGCGTTCGCGGGCTTCGTCGGTGATGATGGCGGTTTCGGGAACTAAGAGATAGGCAAAGGCTCGGGCTTGCGAGCGGCCCACGCGTCCACGGATTTGGTAGAGCTGCGAGAGGCCGAAGGTGTCGGCCCGGTTCACGATCAGGGTGTTGGCATTGGGCACATCGAGCCCGTTCTCGATGATCGCGGTGGCGATGAGCACGTCGTATTGTTTCTGGTAGAAGCCGATCATTGCGCGCTCGAGCTGGCCTTCGGCCATTTGCCCATGCGCCACCACGGTCTTGGCCTCGGGCACAATCTTTTGCAGGAGCTCGGCGATTTTCCCGATAGTTTGCACCCGATTGTGCACAAAAAAGACCTGTCCCCCTCGGCCGAGCTCCGTGCGGATGGCTGTCTGGATCAAATCTTCGGCAAAGATGGCGAGATGGGTCTTGATCGTGAGTCTATCCCCCGGCGGGGTGCGGATGATGCTCACGTCTTTGAGGCCCATCAGCGACATTTGCAAGGTGCGCGGGATGGGAGTGGCGGTGAGCGTGAGCACATCCGTGGTGGCCTTGAGCTGCTTGAGTTTCTCTTTGTGCTCCACTCCAAAACGTTGCTCTTCATCGATCACTAGCAAGCCGAGATCTTTGAAGCGCACGTCCTTCGAAAGCAGGCGATGGGTGCCGATCACGATATCGAGCTTTCCCGCCTCCAAATCTGCTAGCACGGCGGCCTGCTCTTTTTTTGATTTAAAGCGGGAGATGCTGGCGATCTTCACCGGCAAGGTGGCCATGCGCTGGGCAAAAGTGAGGTAGTGCTGCTCGGCGAGGATGGTGGTGGGCACGAGCACCGCCACTTGTTTGCCATCTTGGGCGGCCTTGAAGGCGGCCCGGATCGCCACCTCTGTTTTGCCAAATCCCACGTCTCCACAAATGAGGCGATCCATGGCGCGGGCGGTGCACATATCCTCCAATGTGTCTTGGATGGCCTTTTCCTGGTCTGGTGTCTCATCGAAAGGAAATTCGGCCTCGAAGCGGCGGTATTCATCGTCGGGATCACTAAAGGCGTGGCCTGGGCGCGAAGCACGTTCCGCCTGCACTTTTAGCAGATCCTGGGCGATGTCCTTGATCGCGGACTTCACTTTTTCTTTTGTGCGTTGGAAGGAGCCGGAGCCTAATTTGTCGAGCGTGGCGGCGGAAGTTCCCGCGGCGCCCACATAGCGCGAAAGGGATTCAAGCCGGTAGATCGGCACATAGAGCTTATCGCCCTCGGCGTATTCCACGAGCGCAAAGTCCACTTCCGATTCTAGCGCGTGCACCCGAGCGAGGCCCATATAGCGGCCGATGCCATGTTCACCATGCACGATGAGATCGCCCACCGAGAGGTCTTCCGGCGCCACCTGCGGCGTGTTCGTGCGTTTGCGGGGGCTAGCTCCGTGGCGTTTTTCGCCAAAAATCTCATCCTCGGAAAAGAAAGCGATCTTGGCCTCGGGCAGGTGGAAGCTCTCGGATATGGTTCCCAGGGCCAGCGCCACGATGGAGGGATCCTTGGGCAAATCTTTTTCGTCCTTGGCCACTACCGCGCGCATTTTGTTTTGGCCTAAGAGAAAGAGCAGACGGTCGAGCTGCGACTGAGAGTTGGCCACGATCACGGTGCGCGTGCCGGTTTCTTGCAGGTTTTGGAGTTTCTTGACCAAGTTCTCCACGTCCGCCGTCTTCGCCCGCGACTGCAAACGCAAGCGGTGCGAGCGTGGCTCCTCTTCTCCGAGGGCAAGCTCGTGCACCTCCCATTTTTGCGACCAGATCTTGCTTTCGAAGGCCAACGCTAGATCTTGGAAGAGCCGCTCGGGCTCGGGAATGAGATTTTGGCTGGCCAG
This sequence comes from Bdellovibrionales bacterium, assembly GCA_021730855.1. Taxonomy (GTDB): domain Bacteria; phylum Bdellovibrionota; class UBA1018; order CAIPTA01; family CAIPTA01; genus JAKFYM01. Next base: position 87 of record JAKFYM010000393.1, on the reverse strand, counting down.
GCTGGCGGAAAAGAGGGCTTGTTCTTTTTCCTTCCACTGCGAGTGCTGCTGCTCCAGCAGCTCGGGCTCGGGCAGCACCAGCTGCAC
>JAKFYM010000279.1 GCA_021730855.1 Bdellovibrionales bacterium | reverse complement strand
ACCGGTGTACGATCCCTTTCCTTCTGGCTCTCGCCAGATGACACATTGAAAGCGGGTGACTGTAGCCCTCGCGTGTCTCCAAAAAAAATCTCGTGAAGTCATAACGGGGTCCAGAAAACAAGTTGAACTTTTTTCGCTTGGGTCTTGGCGTGGAGCTGGTCATCGGTCGGTCTTGGTTTTTTGCCGTAGTCCATTCTCGCGTCTCGATCTCCAAGCTTTTTGGAGACCAGATGTTTATTCATAGAGAAATTTTAGAAAGTACGGGCGTTGCCGTTAGGGACTATTGCGCTCTGATCGAGGATACAATTGGCCAGGAATGCGATTCATCGCCTCGCTGGATAAGCGTAGACCAGCGAGTTCAAAAATACCTTGGAGAAGAAGGCCTCCTCCGGTTCGTCAAGCAGGCAACAAAACCAGGCCTATCCACAGCGGTCCGAATAGAGCGCCTGTTGGTTGCAATTCAAGAAACAAGAAAATGTCGAGCATGGGCTTTGGATGCCGTTGAGCAGGCGTTCGCGCCATCTTTACGCTGGCCGATGATTCGAGGAAGGTTGCTCAAATACTTCGGGCCAAGAGGCATTGAGGGTCACTTGGTTGAATTGCTAGAGAAGTTTCAGAAGGGTGAAAATTAAAATGAAGCCCATCAAGAAAAACGTTTCACCTACGGAAACTGGCCTTCCATCTTCCGAACGTGATGCCTCCGACAATTTGGCCTACAGACTGCGGGTAGGTGATCGAGCAAAGCATGACTGGAATATTGGGAAAAAACTGAGCAACTACTTCCCGTCATACTTCAAGTATGGCGTAAAGCGGAGGAGGGTGGCTTATATGTTGAAATACAACTACGAAACCTATGGCCCACTTGGTTGCAATGCTGAAATGGCGTTTGAATATTCCAAAATGTATGCGCTTGCACCAATCGCAACGTCCGAGAACCTAGAAATATTGCGTGATCTGGCCAACAGCCTCTCTCAGGACGAAATTGAAGAAATGACTAAAACGAAAGCATTTAGATTTCTATCCACAAGAATAAAATCAAAAAAACGCAAACAAAAGTTGCTGGGGCGAAATGAGAAATCGCAATAAACCACCCATCTTCGTGAAGCAGCCCACTGTAGTTATATCCGACACGCGCATTAGCCATGCCGCGAAGTCGGTATACAGCTTATTAGTTGGCCTCAATAACGCAAAGGCGGGTGGGGCTTTCCCAAGCCAAAAACGAATCTCGGAGTACTTAGGGATTTGTGAGAGGCAGGTGAGCAATCTGATTAAGCAATTGAAGAAGCTCGGTCTAATTAAGACAGTGCCGAGGACACTTGATTCAAATGGGCGACGCTTAAGGGATCCCGGACTTCTATATATCATTACCGATCTCAGAACAATCTATGGAGATCTTGTTGATATGAATCTGACAAATCTTTCAAAGAGCCAAGTGCCATGGAACAGAAAATATTCTTCGAGAGAGGCGAAGCATATTGCTGAAGGGCATACGAAGAGAAGTTCTGGTGGTGTTGAGAAACAATTTACCGCTGAAGGCCAGAATATTTCTTCTGATTCATACCTGAATGGGAATGCCAACGAATTAGACTTAGATGAAGAAGAATTAGAAGAAGATAGAATCAGTAGACACACTCAGAGTGCGGCTATCCAATCACATCCCATAATCAAAGAAATCCCGTTAGACAACTCAAGAAAACAACCGCCAAAGACCACAGCTAAGGAAGATGAATTCGAACTTGAAACAGAAATTATTGGAAGAATTCATAATGAACTCCTTGATCAATTTAATTTGATGGCAGAAATCACTTTTACGAAAAGTGGAATAAGTAAGTGGAAAAAATATTTATTGATGGTCGATAATCAAAAATCATTCAGCGGCCACACAGATTTGCTTGAGATGGCCATCTTGCTGGTGGTGCATTCAATCAAGCATTGGGAAGACATTAAGCTTGAGAATTACAAAATTGGTCTGCATCCAGGTCCGGGCTTATTTGCTGGCGACTGGTTTAGCCATTTGGTGAGTGACATGATTGAGCGGGATAGCATTTCGGGATTAGCACCGTTGGCAACTTCTATTATTTGCAGTCGCCAAGAGATTCTTACGCTTGTTCAAGCTTATATCGAAATTCATGGCGGCGCAGATTTGCGCTTCTTGCTGAAATGTTTTTCGGACGACCTCAACGATTCGGATCACATAAACTGGAATGGGAATGAAAACGAGATGAAGGGTGGAGGAGTTAAGGCTTTGTAAGAAGTGCGGCCAGAATAGGCCATTGGATGAATTTTATAGTTGGAAGCGTGGTAACGGCGTTCAGCGTGACCCTCGTTGTAAGGAGTGTAAAAAACGGAGCAAAGCCGGTTGCCCGAGCAGCGCAATTGGTGAGTCCCATATTGAGCACCCACCTCCCGAGATCATCGAACCGGTAATTTCTGGCCAACGATTCAATTCGGGTGATAATGGGATTGATTGGTCATTTCTGGAATCTCGTTACAAGAGAGCACTGACGGAATCTGAAAGGACCGAGATTAAGGCCAACGTATGTGATTTTTTCCGCATACTTTTTGAGGAAAATGGGAATTTATGCGGTCAAATAAAAACGGGAAGTTAAATGAACTGCTGGAAATGCGCGATCGTTATACGAAGCCGGCGAGCACAGAGTCGGAGGGAACAAGGTACGCCGTAGGGATCATTCGGGTAAGCAATAAAAAGCAAAGCGGCGAGGCGCATTACAGTGAGGCTGAGCAAGAGCAGACTATCGTCAAATATTGCACCGAAAAGAAGCATAAGTTGGTGCGCATTTTTAAGATCGTCGAGTCAGGTTCAGTTCACGATAGTAGAAAGCAGTTCTTGGGAATTTTAGAGGAAATCGGTGCTGATCATCGAATTTCAGAAATCGTATTCAGCCATCAGTCACGGAGCGGCAGGAATCAAAAGTCTGCTCGGCTATTAGAAGATTTTGTTGATAAAGGAAAGACGCTCCATTTCGCCAGAGACAATAGGAAACTTACAAATAAGTTTGAGCTTGGTGAATATCTTTCTTGGGTAGTTGAAAATGCGAAGAACGCTTCTTACATAGACGAGCTTCGCAAGAATGTTTGGTCCGGCATGGTTGGGCGGATGGAGGACGGGCTCTATCCTGGCAAGGCTCCATTTGGGTACAAAAATTTTCGTCCAGAAGTAAGTGCGAGGAGCATTTTCGTATTTAAGGAAGATGAAGCCCACTACATGCGTAGGGCCTTTGAGTTAATGCTAACCGGGCGATTTTCCGTTCAGCAGTTGTCCAAAGAGTTGGGCCGTGAGTTCCTTCACTTGGCCAGAAGGCCATCTTACAACAGGCTTTTCCATCTTCTTAGGAACCCCTTTTACTACGGCGAATTTGAATGGTCCGGAATAAAGTGCAAAGGAAATCCTGATTTTCATCCGGCACTCATAAGTTTCGACCTCTGGAAGGCCGTGCAGGTTGTGCTTAACGGCGGCAAGCGTCGCAAGGGATCAAAGAAAGATTTCCAGTATCTGGGGTTGATCCGCTGTGGTGGACGGATCCTTGACGATACTGGAAAAGAAACAACCCAAGAATGTAACTACGGTGTGACTGCTGAAGAGAAGCGAAAGCCAATGAAGGATGGGTCTACTAAAAGCCATTACTATTACCACTGCTCGAACACCTGGCGACCGTGCTCACAAAGGGAGAAATCTTTCGTGACTTTATCAGGCAGAAAAAGAGTGAATTATACCGAACAGGAAATTGAATTGCTTTTTGAGGCAGTATTCCGACCAATGAATTTTTCAGATGAAGCGGTTCAATGGATGCAATCGGTATTGCGGCAGCAGCATGCGGAGAAAAGTGGAGATCATAAGCAGCAGATAGCGGCTTTAAGCCGCCGATATGAAATGCTTCAAAGTTATATAAATCGCGCCTACGAAGACAAAATAAACGGCGAGCTTACTAGTGTTGAATGGAAAGAAAAGCACGAGCGATGGAAAGCAGAGCGCGAGGAGATTAAAGAGAAGATCAATTCCTTAGACTCAGAAAAAGACGGTTACATTGAGAACGGCGTACTTCTCATCGAACTTGCCAAACGTACTGAATCTACTTACAAATCCGCTTCCCCAGAGACAAAAAAGCGGTTGGTTCAAATCGTCTCATCGAACCATGTACTGCGTAATGGAACTATCGAATTTACTTACCGAAAACCGTTCGACCTAATCGTCGAATCGGGTGGTAGTGAAGTATGGTGGCCCCTCCGAGAATCGAACTCGGATGCCCGTGAAGGCGCAGGTTTTTGAAACCTGTGCGTCTACCAATTCCGCCAAAGGGCCATTTTGTTTTCAAAGAAGCTTTCTTATGTAGCACTCTTGTTGCTACCGATCAAATTCCTGGTTTTTTGCGGTGAATTATTTTGCCAGGGTTTTTACGTCGGCCACCATCGACATTGGGGTTTCGAAGAGAATGCTCTTGGGGTGTTGGAAAACATAGGCTTCCACCTGGTTTACCAGCTCTTTCGGGTAGAAAAGGTCTAGCCGTTCCTGGCTCAGAATTAGGTGGGTCACGCCCTCGGCTTCCAGCACTTGGAAGAATTCGCGCATGGTCTGCGTGGCCCTTAGTTTGCGGTCGAGGTTGGGTGCGTCCCAGAGCCTTACGATCGGGTAGGGTAGGGAATGGTAGAGACGGGATTCCACCAGGGTGGCGGCCTTTTGGCCGGGCTGGAACTGCGCGCGGAACCAGGCTTGGGCGCCGGCGCTCACATAGGTTTGGGCGCTTTGTTCGGGAGTGGCGATCGCGCTCATGCGCCTTAGCGCGTCCCAGCGGAAGGGCAGGGCTACCAGCAGGATTCCCAGCGCCACGTACTCTACGCCTCTGCGAAGCTTTGGGCCTTTTCCGCTGAGGAGGAAAAGGACGGGGCCCACCAATAGGCCCGTGAGCGGGAGGATCCCCCCCAGCAAGCGAATCTCCGTGGCCGGGCCCGAGAGCAGAAAAAACGCGACCGCCCCCACCAATAATCCAAGGATGGTGATGCGCAGGGAGCGAGGCTGCCTTGCCTGCAGCAGGAAGGGCGCGGAGACCAAGAGCGCGGTGAGGGGCACTTCTTTCGCCCACTCCTTCACGCGGGCGGGAATCTCGGTGCCGGGACCCTCTTGGTAGCGGAGAAAGGCTTCACGCCAAGTAGGGCCGAGGGCGGTCTCCGCCGTGGGAAAGATCTCCGCTAGCAGAGGAAAGAATGGATTTCCTGTCCCCAAAAAATTTCGCGTCAAGAGCGGAAGCGCGCCCAGAAAAAAACCAAGCCCAAGAAATCCCATCGACTTGACGAAGTTTTTGTCCGCGCGCCCGGAAAACACAACCCACGCCAAGCCAAGGCCGCCCACGGCAAAGACCGCCGTGAATTTCCCGAGCACCGCCATTCCCCAAAGCAGTCCGCAGCACAAAAAGGCGGATCGCCCCTTTGCCTGCAGCAGCAGCACAAACCCCGCCAGCACCCAAACAATGATGCCCCAATCATTCTTGGCCGTGGGGATCGCAAAGAGCAGGGCCGCGGGGGACGCGAAAAGAGCTAGAGCCACGCAGCGCAGGCGAAATTCTTTCCCCCAGGCAAGCTGCCAGCCCAGGCTCAAGGCGGCCACGTAGGCGGTGAAATGGGCGAGCTGGGAAAAAATCTGCACTGGGAGCAGGCCACGCCCCCCCTCGGCGGCGAAGAAAAAATGGGGCCAGAGGAATAGGAGCTCGAACCCGCCCTCCTGATAGGCCCCCACATAGTTGGTAGGAAAATAGATGCGCTGGCTTTCCCACCAAAGCCGTGGCCCCACCAGGTGATGGTGCAAAGGATCCCAGAAAGAGTGCAGGTACAAAGCATCGATGCCGGGAAGCAAGACCAGGAGAAGAATCGGCAGGAGGAAAAGAGATTGCAATCGCAGCAGACGCGCCAGAGAAGGGCGCGGAAGTTTTCCTAGGTGCGGGAGCTCGAGCGCCAGGCCAAGCGCACAAATTCCCAAAAGCAGCCAACGCAAGGATCCGAGGAGCAGGCCCGCGGCACCGAGCGCGAAAGCCACGAAGGCAAAAAATAAAAAACCCAGGGCGAGTGCCAAACCAAAGCTCGTCTCGGCAGTCTGGATTTTGCGGAGAAAGAACCGCCCCCAGCTGGCGGCCGAGGCGGCCCACAGAAAAAAGATCCCTAGGATCGCCACCCATTGGTTGGCGCGAATCCCTTCTTCCACTAAGAGCGGAGTGCCGGCTAGGAATACTAGGAGGCCAAGGGCGGCCAAGAAAAAAACAAACCTTAGCGCGCAAGTGGCCATCTCTAGCTCATCACTGCCTGGCTAAAGTGGCCAACCAGCAGCAGCACCAAGCCCGCTAGGTAGAGAATGGCCGAACGTTGGTTTTTCCAGCCGAAAAAAAGGCGGGTGTGCAAATAGATTCCGCAAAGAAACCAAGTGGCCAGAGCCAGCACTGTTTCCTTGTTCACCCTCCAGAGATCGGCGGGGTCGGGCAGTTGGTGGTTTTCCAAGAGCACCAAGGCCTCCGTGATGATGCCGGCCGTGAGCAAAGGCAGCGCCCACAGCACCAGGCGATAGGCCATGCGATCCAGGCGCCAAAGTCGCGATTGGCGCGCCCCCGCTTCTTCGGAGGCGCTAGGTTTTTGCACGCAAGAAAGCCAGAAATATTGAAAGACCAGAGGTAGGGCGAGAATACAGAAAGCATAACCAAACAAAAAGCATAAGCGATGGAAGCTGAGCCAATTGAGATCATGGGTGAACAAATGAGGAAAAAAAGAAGCAATCGCCGCTGATAGATTGAGCGCAAGTGCGGTGCAGAAATTCACGAAAAGGGCCGTAGTCTGGTTTCCATACACTACCTCTGTCACCAAATGCGCCACGCTCAGCGACCAGACCAGGAGCAGCAGGCTCACGGGCCGATCATAGGTCTCCGAGTGCAGCTGCGCGCCGATGACCTGAAGCTTGGATATATAAAAAACCAGGGCCGCGGTGAAAACCAGTAGCGCCGTCCGCTCCAGGAGCACTATTTTTTTTGTCACCTTAGGCGAACCTAGCAGTCGCAGGAGGAAACAAATCCAATAGCTTGCCATCGTGGCCAGAAATAAATTCTTCGTCATTATAGAGAGAGTGCGGCAGGCTCCGATCGGAGTCAAGATGGCAGGCATTTTGCTTAGCCAGGGGCAATATCCAATAGGAGAATTGCATGGATTCCACTTCCTGGCTTAAATCCCCACTCACGGAACAAACGCAGCGGCTGCGCCCACCCCAGCAAATAGTTCTCCGTCCCTACCATGGTGCAAAAAAACGACTTCGCCTTTTTCGTACCGACTATCTCATCGGGAGCGGGGCCGATTGCGATATCCGGCTCGACGATCCTTTTGTCTCTCCCCACCATGCAAGGTTGCAGCTGTTTGAGCAAAGTGGCTATGTGATTGAGGATATAGGCTCGCGCAACGGAGTGTTCCTAAATGGAGTTCGTGTGCAGTCCGCGCCCTTGCCCGCGCAGGGAACCCTGCGCTTGGGCCGCTCGAGCTGCAGCTGGAGTGAGGAAAAGGAGCCGGACTTAGAAACCGGCGATTGGGTGGTGGCGGATCCAGGAATGCGCGAGATTCTCGCAAGGCTCAAGCGTTGGTCAGCCTCTTCGCTCCCCGTGCTTTTGCTCGGAGAGACGGGAACTGGAAAAGAACTGCTCGCCCGCTTGGTGCACGAGTGGAGTGCCAGGGCTAAGGGCCCCTACGTGGTGGTCAATGGCGCACACACGGCGGGCACGCTTGCGGATAGCGAGCTCTTTGGCCACAAAAAAGGCGCCTTCACTGGCGCGGAAAGTTCGCGGCTAGGCGCCCTGCGCTCGGCCAATGGCGGCACGCTTTTTCTTGATGAAGTGGCCGATGTTCCGCTAGCGGCCCAAGTGAAATTGTTGCGTGCATTGGAGGCCGGCGAAGTGAAAGCCCTTGGTTCCGACACGATTGAAACCTCCGACTTTCGTCTCGTCGCGGCCACGAGCCAGTCGATCGAGGACCGTCTGGCCAATGCGAGTCTTCGCCTAGATCTCTACTATCGCCTTGCTGGTTTCGTGGTGAAGATCCCGCCCTTGCGCGAGCGTCCGCTCGATATTCGCGCCCTAGCCAAGCACTATGCGGAAGAGCGGGGGATGGAGATCGACGCCGAGGCCGAGGCGAAATTATTGTCGTATTCCTGGCCCGGAAATGTGCGGGAGCTGCGTGCGATCCTCGAGCGCGCCTTGCTCCTTGCTCGCGCAGAGAAATGCGCGCGCATTTTAGAAAGTCACATAGACGTGGGTACGCCCATGAAACTCCCCACCATCGATCGGCCCCCAATGCGCAAACTCCGGGAGCTGGAGCGCAGCCACATCCAGCACTCCCTTGAGCGCAATGGTTGGTCGCGCACGGTCAGTGCCCAAGAGCTTGGCATCTCGCGCTCTACGCTTTTGAGCAAGATGAAACGATTTGGAATTCGGGACGGAGCGAGCTTAGACCATTAGTCGTGGCCAGAGAGCAGACCCTATTGGGAGACGAGGTTGTAGAAGTAAATGTCCTCGATCTTGCCCACCTGCATCCCCTCATTGAGCTTTGCGATCACTTTTGTTTTGCCGATTTGCTTGCCCTCTTCGCTGAGCAAGTTCACTTTGTCATGATAGAGCTCGTTCAGGGCTTCGACCACTTTGTCATAGAGGGCGGTGTCCCATTTTTGCACAAAATCTGCGGCCGGAGCGCCGTCGGTGCGCACCCAAACGTCCATCGAAAGATGGGTGGATTTCCCTTCCACAAACGCATTTACGGTAAATTTTCCTAGCGACAACACGCTCGCATTTTCGATCACGCGGCGGTTGATCTCGCCAAAGCTATCGGCATACTCTTTTTTTAGCGCGCTCTGGTCCGCAGCCTTTTGGAAGCGTTTCATGAATTTCTTCACGGCTATTCCCGTGCTGGCTATGGCCACGATCGCAAACAAAACCATCAGCAACACTTGCAAGCGGGTGCCGGTGCTGCCTTTGCGGTAGATTTCTCCTAAAGAGTTCGAGGGCGGTGCTTGACCGGAAGCAGGAGCAGAAGCGGGAGCGCCCTTTTTTCCTAGACCAAAACGCCCGAGTTTTTCCCCGAGCTGCGCTTTTAGGGCGCCAATCTTTTCCTTGATCGGATCCAGCTTTGACATCCTCTTAGTTTAGCAGGCCAGGCCCCTGAAATGAGAAGAAGAAGTGAAATAGTCGGTAAATCATCTCGGGGGTAGTGTCGATAGGCAGATATAAAGGAGTTTCACTATGAAAAACGGAATTTTCACTCTCTTGTTGGTCACGCTTTTCCTGGGCCTAAATGGCTGCGCCACTTTCCTGGATTTTGGGGGAGAAGAAGAACTCGCTGCCGACCGTGGTTATGCCGAGGAAACGGAAGAGTCCGACGAAGATGGCCTCTGCTCGGGCCGTTACTGCCACACGGAAACCGCCAAGGTGGAAGATGATGGCAGCGAATTTGAGGGCGACCACCGAGTTCGCCGCGCGATCCAAGCCCGGGATGTGGTGCTTGGCATGACCCGCGAAGAAGTGGCCAACAGCTGGGGCGAGCCCGTGCAAAGAGATTTAGCCGGAACCGGCAAACGAGGCCATGAGCGCTGGATCTATGGCTCCCAGTACTCCCTCAATGGCTCACGTGTGGTAATTTTTGAGAACGGCCGTGTGGCTGGTTGGTATAGGTAGAATAGGTAGAAATGAAAAAAATCACCAAGGCCGCGGCCAGTTTGGCTGCGACCTGCCTTCTGGCATTGCTGTTTTTCTTCGGCCTCGTGGTGCCGGCTCGTGCCCCTCATGGAGGGAAAAAATCCCTGGGCGGCCGCACTATCGCTTCCTTGCAAGAGCAGGATTTTGACCACAAGCTTTTGCGCTTCCAGCTCTGCTACGGCGTGCGCTTCCAAGCCGAAAGCTCCACCCTCGAGCGCCGTCGGGTCTGCAAGGCTTTGCTCGTGCACCAGTTGAGCCAGGCTCTTCATGCCCCGGGCGCGTACTTCCGTTCCCCCATCCATTTTCGCTGTGAGGACACGGCTTTCCTGCGGAAACCCGCGGACGAGAACACGGCCGTGAACCTTAGGCCCAACAAAGAATTCGTCGAGATCAATCGCATCATCCGCCAGGAGCTGGAGCGCGAGCCCACCCTAGATGCCGACGACGCAAAAGCCAAATTGGCCTGTGATTTATTAACCGACTGCAAATGGGCCATGCGCACCCTCTCCTTGCGAAAGCTGCTTTCTTGTTTCACCACCCGGGATATTGCGCATCGCAAAATACTGGTGGACGAAGTGGGCGCCATGCTTTTCCATGCAAAATCAGGCGAGTCCAAGATTCTCTACTCCGAACTCCTCCAGGAAGCCCGTAAATCCCCCTAGCCGAGCCCGCAGTATCTTTGTTAGTGTGGGACGCTTATGGAAGCCTACTACGAATTTGAACGCCCCATCACTAGCCTGGAAAAGAAGATCTCCGACCTGAAGGAAATGTCGGTTCAGGAAAAAATGGATTTCTCCACAGAAGTGCGCGCCCTGGAGAGCAAACTCCAGCAACTGATCCAGGAGGTCTACACTAGTCTCTCTCCTTGGCAGCGCGTGCAGCTCTCGCGCCACCCGCAGCGTCCCTACACTGAGGATTACCTCAACCTCCTCTTCTCCGATTTTCAGGAACTGCATGGTGATCGGAAATTTCGCGACGACGCCGCCATCATTGGTGGCCTGGCCCGTTTTCGTGGGCAGCCCGTGCTTTTGATCGGCCAGCAAAAGGGCCGGGGGACGAAGGAAAAGATGCGCCGCAATTTCGGCATGGCCAAACCCGAAGGCTACCGCAAGGCGATCCGCCTGATGGAAATGGCCGCTCGTTTTTCGATCCCCATCATCACTTTGGTGGACACTCCTGGCGCTTATCCCGGCCTCGACGCCGAAGAGCGCGGCCAGAGCGAGGCCATCGCCGATAGCATCATGCGGATGTTTGGGCTCGAGGTGCCTGTGATCACGATCGTGATTGGGGAAGGTGGCTCGGGCGGGGCTTTGGCCGTGGCCGTGGCTGATCGCGTGTTGATGCAGGAATTTTCCACCTATTCGGTGATTTCCCCCGAGAGCTGCGCTTCGATTCTCTGGAGCGATAGCGGGATGTGCGAGCAGGCCGCC
>JAKFYM010000065.1 GCA_021730855.1 Bdellovibrionales bacterium | reverse complement strand
CTCCGTACCAGGACCGCAACACTGCATCCCTTTCGATGAGCTCGAGCGCGGCCGCCCGCTTGGCGAGAACCGGGCGAGAGTGCAAGGCCACTCCATTCGACTTCGAAGGGCAGCTGAAGCGCGAGGGCGCGGAAAATAACGCAGCGAACTTTGGGTCTTTGCTCGCCATGGTGAGGACCACACGTTCCAGGAGCTCGTAGTACGCTCGTGCCATTGCTTGCTGTGGGTTGGGCTCCGCCGCGCTGGCAAAGACGTCAGATCCGTCTATTTTGCTGGTGACCACGAGCCCACAGGAGCTAGTTTGATAACCAGCGATACAAACTAGCTCTGAAAAAAGCTCCGGGCTTGTCCACTGCTCCGAGGGAAGCGGATATAGGCGCAGAAGCTGTTTAAGAGGCATGGAGAGTGTTATCGAGGCTGTCGGCGAGAAAGGCAGACACCAGAAACTCCAGCTCAATGAGCGCGTCATAGGCTTGGTCGGCCAGATCGGTTTCTAGCATTCCCGCGATCATCGCGTTGTCCTCGGCCGCGTGTTTCTGGTCAAGCACCACATGATTATAGAGAGCGCTCACTTTTTCTCTTGGTATCGCGCACTTTTCTTCTAGGTTTTTCAGAAATTCCGGGCCGGCGAGGACGGTAAAATACTCGAGGTACAAAACATAGCTCAGGAAGAGCTCGGGGGATTGCGGAATGAGCTGGCGGCTAAAATCCACCAGCTTTCGCATCGAGGGGCTTGCTTGCTTGGATTCTTCGAATAGGTGAAGCGCATTGGCCGCGAGATCCTCCTCGGCCCATTTTTCATGCCCAGCCTCCTCCGCCACCTTGGTAGAGTAGAAGTTCGCCAGGTCTTTTTTTCCCCGAAGAAGCGCGGCTTGTGCAGCCATTTTTAAGCTTAGATTGGAGGCTTGAAAGAGATGGCGCAGGTTATTTAGGTAGGTCTCTAGATGCCTTGGTTTGACTTGCCCATTTTTGGCAGCCAATAGAAACGGATTGAAAGCCAATTGGCGCGCCGAGCTTTGCTCCACAAATAGGAGAAAGCGAGAGGGTTCGGTTTTCAGGCGCGGGGCTTCTACGAAAGCGATTTCCATTTTTTTACCTCGAGAATTTTCATTTTACAGCTATAAGGGCCCGGTGCCGCCGAAACGCGAGGCGCCGATTGCACCGGACCTACGTTCGAACTAAATGCAAGATTGGGCAAAACGCTTTTTCATATGACCTCCTTTGTTTCAGTTCTAGGACGGAGCTAACCGTCCTGGATCGGTTTAGGGCTAATCCCATGGCAGAATATTTCCGAAAATTGGCGTTGGATTTCCGGATTTAAAAATTTCGTAAAATGCAAAAGAGTGCCCCAACGCTCGGAGCTATTGAATCCGGTGATGGTGAACTGAAATTTATTCAAAATGTGTATGTGAGGGTAGTTAACGGGCGACACATCCCCCTCCAGGCGATCTACTTTTTTTGTCTTTTGGATGATGTCGATCACGATCGCCAAGAATTTCTGGTAGATTTTTTCTCCCTGGTATTCGGGCAGGATCGAGCAATTGCGAAAATAGTAGCTACTCCAATCGATCAGAGTTCCCACAAAAAATCCGACTACCTTTTTTTCGTGAAGGAATAGGAAAAAATCGCCAGCTTCTTCATAGTAGCGATTTTTCTGGGCTCCCATGAGGGGATTGTCGAAAAACTTTTCGCTGGAGGGACCATAGATGCGGTGGTAGCTCTCTTTGACAAACTTGCTTACCGTCGCATAGTCTCCGACAACCACGTCTATTTCACTTTGATGTAGGCGCAGCGGAAAATGATCAGTCCACTGGATCTGAAAGATTTTTTTCGAAAGAGAGTGTGTGGCCGAGATTGGCGGAGGACTTTCTGAGTTGAAGTTGCCTTCCAATATTTGCACCGACTTATTGTCTGGACACCTAAATCTCAATTCAAGTTAAGAAAAATTAACCAGCAAAATTCAGAAAATTTTTTTCTATTCGTATAACAATTTACTCCATGGGCCATGTGAGACAGAAAGAAAAAATGGGGCTAATTGCGCCGAGTCGAGTGACAAAAATCACGATTATATTGATGCTTTTGCAAAAGCAGACTGCCCTCACCAAGCTGTTGGTGGATGTGGAGAAACAGACCTTTCACACAGCAAAAGCTAGACGAATCCTTCGGCTAAATAATGGAAATTTAACGAAAGAGACTAGGCTTTTGGTCCGATCGTGCTTAGAGGTCTGGCAAGATGTGGAGGATGTCGATATCCAACGTCTGTTTGGGGGACTTTTTTCTACCCGTCATCTAGATTCGGCCATTTGCGCAGTCAAATACTACCTACTCGCATAAACAAAACTATCTCTGAGGGAATTTGATGTTGGATTCAATCGCCAAAGTGAATGTAGAAGATTTTTTTGATCCGAGTAAAAAAGGCGCTTTTGTGCGGGCCGTGGGGGCGGCATTCTCCACCTCCGGCTATTTACGGTTGGAGAATCATGGAGTCGATTTTTCCCTGATCCAGGCGTACCAAGAGCAGGCGAAGAGCATCCTCAAGGCCCCGCTCGAGGAAAAGCTTCGCTTTCAGGTGCCCGCCTCTGGTGGGTTGGTCGGATATTTTCGCGCTCCACGTGCGGACTATGATGGAACCCTCAAAGAAGATCTAGATATGTGGCATGTGATGCAAGACGATGCCCTTCCTTTTTTCCCGCGTCCGTCCTTTCGGAATGTTTGGCCGGAACGCAGCCAGATGTTTCAGCAACTAGGCAATATTCTTTTTCAGGAATTCTATCGCACCACGGAAGTGATTCTACGGGCTTCGGCCGAATATCTTGGCTATTCAAGCAACCATCTGGCGAGCCGAGTAGAAGGCGGTCTTACCGTCCTACGCGCCATCCGCTACCCGGCCACGCCTCTGCAAGACGAGCAAGTTCGTTTTGATGCGCATAAAGACGCTAGTTTGTTGACGATCCTTTCGGGGGGCTCCGCGGCCGGCCTGGAGCTCTATCAAGAGGAAGAGAAACAATGGGTGACCGTCGCTCCACAGGAAAATGAGCTAGTCATCGGCGTGGGAGATTTGTTCGAGGCCATGACCCAGGGGCAGTTCAAGAGTGCTTTGCATCGGGTGGTTTCGAGGAGCCGCGAGGAGCGATATTCTTGTCCGTACTTCATCACGCCTCGAGCGGATGTTCCCCTTTCTATTCTGGGAGCCAAGGATCGAGAAAATGAATCGGTTTACCATTTTCTCAAGCAGCGCCTGGGCCTTCTCATCCCAGAATATGAAGAGCAGCTTGTGGTGCGCAATAGCCCTATCGCTTATTCACAAACCAGCCACAGAAACTAAATCGCGCCCTATGGCTTTCCAGCACCTCATGCTCCGATTCCTTGCTGAGGAAGCAGACCAAGGTGCCGCCAATAGGTGGAATATCGAGGTGCGCGCCTTTTTTATGAATGCGAAGGCAGCCACCATCAGAAGCCTGCCAAGTTTGATTGAGGTAGAGAACAAGCGACACGATCCGTGTCTCGCTGCCGTGAAAGCAGTCTAGGTGGCGGCGATAGAAACCGCCTTTGGGATAGGACGCATAGTGGCCTTCGAAATCGGTGATTCCCAAAAATAGACCACGATTGAGGGCTTGCTTGAGTTGATCGATTTTTTTCCATAGACGTGATTGCACCAGATTCGCCCTGCTTCGATCGAGCCAATAGGTCTCATCGCGGCGTAGGTCATGGGTGCCACGGGCTTCGGCCTGCCCGATGCCAGCACGGCTAAAGTCGCCGGAGCTGTGGATCCGATCGAGGTCTCCCCGCGTTTCTTGCAGAGATTTCAGGGAGAGAAAGTTCGGCCAGACACAAAGGCCCGTTTTCTCTAGTTGCATGGCGAGAGAGGTCATTCTGTAGCTATACAGGCATTTGCCGAGACTAGCGACCCAAACGGGAAACGGCGGCCGCGATATACCTGCCGTCGTGAGAGAGGCTGATGCCAAGTTCGGGCCTGGCTTGGCCTGCTTCGCGGGCCTCGGGCGGCAGAAAGCGAGAGCCTTCTTTGGTGCGCACGATTTCGGGTTGGAGTAGGGAGTGATGGTCGCGCAGGAGTTGTTTGGCCAGGAGGCGCACTTCCCGTGATTCCTGGGAATGCACGGACTCCTCTTCCTGGGGGTTTAGCGTGCCGCGCGTTTCGCCTACGATCGACACGCGGCTGATCGGAGGTTGAGAAGTGAAGGCCACGCAGTGGATGTAGTCCGCATTCCAGGCCCATTGGATCGAGATGTCCGCTTGCTCGTGCAGGGCTCCGGTCGGGGGCGCCTTGCGCATGGTTTGCAGGGCCTGGGCGCTAACGGAAAATGCGGCATGAGAAAAGACCAGGGCGGGCTCTAGCTTCTTGCGGCACTTAAATAAACTTTCTTTGGCAGACCACAGCAGCCAGAGCGTGAGGGCGGGATCCTGCGCCTCTCGTAGGCAGGTCTGTTCCGCTGGAGAGAATACCCGCGCAAGGAAACGCGCGTCTCTGGTTTTCTCGAGGGTGCGGGCCTCTTGCAGGTCCACAATATCATTGCCGAGCGGCACGGGCGGCTCCAAGGTAGGTCTTTTCCATGTCCGCAAGGGAGTGAATGATTTGGGTGGAGATATCCCGAGCGCCCCGGAGGCCGGGATGGGCGGAGCTGGGGCGCACTAGGCGCAGGTCGATGTAGAAGGTGTCGCCACGTTTGGGCAGATTGCTAAAGTCTTTTTGCTCGGCCCCGCGGAAATACACGCAGAGCACGCGGGCATGAGGCGATTCCTGCAAGATGGTGCCCACGCCATAGCTGAAGTTTTCGGTGTCCACACGTCCCACGCGGCTGCGTCCGCCTTCGGGAAAAATCAGGATAGAATTCCCTCGTTTCAAGAGTGCATTTACTTTATCGAGGGTGCGCCTCACCTCCTGGCGTGGTCCCCCGCGCATGACGGGTAGGCAGCGCCCTAGGTAGCAGAGCGCGTGGACCGAGGCTTTTCCGTAAAAATTGGCTTTGTCGGGAAGGTTCCAGGGCATGAGGGTGGGCCGCAAAAAACATTTCCAGCCCGGTGCCAGTGCCCACATGATCAGGAGCGAATCCACGGCCGTGAGGTGGTTGCAGCAGATCACGAGGGGTCCCTCGCCCGAGCGCACGAGTTCGCGAAATTTCTTTCGGTTCTGGGCGAGCATCGGCATTTGGTAGTGGCGGATGAATTTCATCCAGGCAATCACGCCATAATAAGTGACGGGAATGACGGCCCTGGAAACCTGTAGCTGGGTCCAGAGCCTGAGCTTGTCTACGCGAGAAAGCACAATGGAGGCATTGCTTAGTGGGTGGTCTTGGCGACGATCATGTTCACCGCATCGCCCACGGTGCGGATTTTATCGGCCGTATCGTCGTCGATAGCGATGGAAAACTCATCTTCGAAAGCCAGCACGATGTCCACGAGGCGCGCGGAGTTGACGCCGAGGTCTTCCAAGAGGCGGGTGTCGGCTTTCGCCGTGGCTAGCGCGGCTTGGTTTTTGGAATAAGGGGTGATGACTTTCACTACTTTGTCGAAGGCTTCGGTTTGGTTCATATTGTTTCCTTTTTTTGTTTAACGATTTTCCCATTTTCTGAGGATTAGGCAACCATTCACATCACCAAATCCAAAACTAGATTTGGCCAAAATTTTTGCTTCGGATTCCCGAGTTTGGTGTACCACGCTTTGGCGAATGGCCTCGAGCTCGGGATGGAGATCTTCGCAGTTCAGCGAGCCATGTGCAAATCCTTGGCTCAGCTGGAGCACTGCAGCTACAGCCTCGATGCCGCCGGCGGCCCCGAGGGCGTGGCCTACCATCGATTTGGTGGATTGGATCAGCGGAAAATCCTCTGGTGGGCACTCCAGAGCGAGCAGCCAATTCTGCACTTCGAGCGGATCGGCCATGGTGGCCGTGAGGTGGCCGTTGATCAGGTCCACCTGGTCTGGGGTGATGGCCGCCTGCAGTAAGGCTTGGCGGATGCAGCGAATCACGCCCTCGGGATTGGGGGCCGTCATGCTGCCACCTCCGCGATGCCCGCCACTGTTCACGTGTCCCCCGAGGATTTCGGCATAAATTTTTGCGCCCCTTTTTTCGGCGCTCTCCAGGCTTTCGACCATCACGATCCCGGCTCCCGAGGAGGGCACAAAACCAGCGGCCGTGGCGCTCATTGGCCGCGAAGCCTGCTCTGGACGATCATTGAAGCCGCGTGAGAGCACGCGCATCGCATCGAAGCCGCCCCAAATATAGGGAGAGGAGCCTTCGGCTCCCCCCGCGAGCATGCGGAGCGAGCGGCCTTCCTGTACTGCTTGAAAAGCATTCACGATCGCTTCGGTGCCGGTGGTGCAGGCGCTGCTATTGGTGGTCACCTGGCCACCCAATCCCAGGGCGCCGCCCAGCCAGGCGCTCACGGCGCTGGCCATGCTTTGCTCCACCATGGTGCTGCCCAGGCGCCGGACTTTGCCTTCATTCACTCGGGGCGCTACGCTGCCTCCGAGAGTGTCGGCGCCACCGATGCCAGTGCCGATGATGGCTCCGGTGTCCCAGTCGGTGGGAGAATCGGGAGACTGGTGGAAGCCCGCATCGCGCCAGCAGTCAATGCCAGCGATACCGGCGTAGACCATGCTTTCATTCATTGCCAGCAGGGCGGTCTCGGAGAAGTACTGTTTTTTTGTGGCTTCGGAAATTTCGGGCACTCCGCCCACTTGGCAGGAGAACCCTAGCTCGGCGAGTTTGGCTTGGTGACGAATTCCAGATTTTCCGGCGCGTAGAGCCTGAGAGAATGCCTCTAGGCCATGGGCATTCGCCGCCACGATTCCCATTCCGGTGATCACCACTCTTGGTTTATTCATTTCTCACTCCAATTCCCGAGGCCGTGGCCTGGGCCACGAGGGTGCCGTCGGCGTTGAACATTTCCACGCGGGCGCGCAATTTTTTCCGTCGCCAAAAAATCTTTTCTCCACGAATGGTCACTGTGGTGCCAGGGAAGACGGGCTTAAAAAAATCTACTTGGGCATCGCTGAACATCGTGGTCCAGCGCCGCACTTCTTCCGAGCTCTCTTCTCGCGCGAGGAGATGGATGCCCAGCGCCACCACTCCCACCTGGCACATGGCTTCGAGCAGGATCACGCCCGGAGTGACCGGGTGGCCGGGAAAATGCCCGGCATAAAAACTTTCGTCCTCACGAAAACGATAGAGTCCCACGATTTTTTGTTCGTCCACTTCGAGGATCTCGTCCACAAAGCGAAAGGGAGCTTGTTGCGGGATCATTTCCAATAACTGTTGAGGGGACAGGATCTGCATCGTCTCTCCTAGGGATTCGCTTCCGAGCGGATGATGCCGCCCTGGGAGTTTTTTGTGGGGTGGGGGTAGGTTTCGTAGCGGATGCCCGTGAAGATTCCTACTTTTGCGTCTTTCACGGCATAGATGGATTCTCCGTCTACCAACACTTCTCCGCTCCCGATCGCGATCGAAACTCCGCTTTCGGCGAGGGTGGAAAAGCGGCGCACATTCACCACATAGCGCACCACTTTATTGTGCGGGCGAATTTGTCCGGAAAACTCAATCTCCTTGGAGCCGAGCGCGCGTCCCGCTCCTTTGGCACCGCGGACGGCGGCATAGAAGCCCAAAAGCTGCCAAATCGCATCCACCCCGAGGCAGCCGGGCTGCACAGGATCGGAGCGGAAGTGGCATTGGAAGAACCAGGCATCGAGATTCACGTCTTGCTCGGCCACGATGCGGCCTTGGGATCCGGCATGGCTCACCTCGGTGATGCGGTCAAACATCAGCATCGGAGGCGCGGGAAGGGTGGGCACTCCTTCCACGGGCGGATCTTCCACTAAGGTGCCCCAAGCGCTGGCAAGGAGCTCGGTTTTGGAGAACTCTTTTTTTTCTAAAAAAGCTGCGTATTTCATGCACTGCCCCTGACATCGAACAATAATCCACCCCAGGTGAGGCCCGAGCCCACCACCACGAGGCCAATCTCATCGCCTTTTTGGAAGCGATCCCAATTGAGGGAAAAGGTGCTGGGTGCGCCGGCGGCACCGCAGTTGCCGAATTCATCCACCGAGAAGAGATGGCGTTCGGCCGGAATTTCAGCCCGCTCGCAAACCGAATTCAGCATGGTGCGATTGGCTTGGTGGCCAATAAAATACATTTTATTTGGATCGCCCCGCAGTTTGCCACGAATCTCGGTCAGCGTGGCGATGGTCTTGCGGATGGCAAATGTTTGCACCGCATGGCCGTTTTGCGCGAACTTCCCTCCGGTGGGGATCACCACCTTGTCCCAACCGCTTGGATCCGAAGCGATGGTGCTGTGGGTGAGGGCGAAGCGTGAAGGAATGCGGGGAGACACAATGGCGGCGGCAGTGCAATCACCCCAGAGCACGGCCGTGCGGCGGTCGGAGTAATCCACCACCTTGGTATTGTTCTCGGGATTTACCACCAAGATATAGTCCGGAAGCATTTCGGGACGCATCGATCGCAGGCTATGCAGTTGCACGGCAAAGCTCGAGCAGGCAGAACTGATATCATAGGCGGGAACACTCAGGCCCAGCTCGGCCGCAATCACGCAGGCCTCGGCCGGGATCGAATGGTCGGGGGAGCAGCTGCCGGAAATCACGAGGCCGATGTCTTTGCGTTCGAGGCCCGCGCGAGCCAGGGCCATCTCGGTGGCCTTCACGGCGGTTTGCGCATTGGTGTAAAGCACTGGAGCTTTGCTGCCATCGGCGCGTTGGTTTTTGGTGGAGCGGATATAGTCTAGTGGCAGCACCGTACGGCGGGTGCGGATTCCCACGCGCTCCATGATCCATTCCTCGCTGGTGTCCATGCCCAGGGAGGTAAAAAAAGAATTATTGATGACGTTCTCGGGATGAAAATGCCCGAGGCCGTGCAAATAGAATTCAGGCGGAACCAATGTGTTCTCCCCCATCCACGCGAAGCAGGGATCCGTTGATCCAGGCGGCTTCGTCCAAAGTCAGTAGGTAAATGGCGTTGGCCACGTCGTCCACGCTGGTCAGGCGCTGGAGTGGATTTCGCGCCTGGGCTGAGGCTTTCATTTGCTCGCTACCGGGGATGAGGCGGAGGGCGGGAGTGTCGGTGATCCCTGCTTGCACGATATTGGAGCGTATCCCAAATTTGGCAAACTCCACCGCAATGGAGCGTGAAACCGATTCGAGCGCGCATTTCGCGGCAGAGACTGCGGCATACCCACGCCAGGCGATTTCGTTGCCTTCACTGGTGAGGCCAATCACTCGCGCGTCGGGAGCGAAGAGTCCTTCACGATGGAGGCGTTGCACCCAGGTGAGCAAGCTAGTGCCCATGCTGTGGATGGTACGCGCCATATCTTCTTCTTCCATGAGGGCGGTTTCGCTCGCTTCCACCGAAGGAGCAATCGGCTTTAGGTTTCCGTAGGCAATCGAATGCAGCAGCACCCGCACCTTGCCGGATTTGCCCAGTTTATCGCGCAGCAGTTCGAGCACGGAATTCATGCCCTCCACGCTAAGGGCATCGAGGTTGAGGGTGAGTAGCCCGTGGCCGTGGGAGCGGATAGAATCGAATTCTTTTTCGATACGATCCATCGAACCGCGACGATCGCGATGCACGGCACAGATGCTCATGCCTTCGGCCGCAAGCTTCTTCGCGCTGGCCAAGCCAAACCCACTCGATCCTCCGAGGATCAGCGCCCACTGATTTTCTGAAAATTTCTTCATTCCTGTCCCTCTCGATGGAAATAAACATGACCTACTAATCGCCTAATTGCAATCCGTGCGCGCCTGCCAGTGGCCAGGGAGCACGGGTGTGTAATCCACTACGCAGCCGCAAAAAAAGGAGAAATGGCCCGATGGGGGATAGGCGCAACCAAGCTTATGCACATGACTGGCCCTAGGAGGGGCGCGTAACAATTTTTTGGTAAGAGGCAGGCTCAATACGCACGGCGTTCTCAATCACTCTTTGGAAGAGGAGGCCGCGGCTCTTGGCGGTGCGGCGATTGAAGCGAAACACAAATTCTTCTAAATAGCTGCTCATGTGTTTTGCCTCCATTCGGCCGTGCAGCGTGCCCTTGAGCCAGCGCTCTAGCTGTTCGGTCACGAGGTGCACACGTGGCAAAACTTGTCCGCTCCTGGGTTTGACGATTCCGGGCTTGTAGCCTAATTTTCCGAGTTCCATTGGATTTTTTCGCGTGTGCAGCGTGGATCCTTTGGCCACATTTGCATTTAGAAATGCCTCTAGGCTTCCGCCACTCGTTTGGCATTTCTCGATGCGGATTCTACCGATTTTTTTTAGTCCGGAAAATTCCACGGCCACGAAGAGTCGTTCTTTGTTCTGCGCGCCGGAAAAAAATTCGTCGAACTCCACCTCGCCCTGCAAAAGCAGTCGGTCGGCCTGGGTCATGGCATGACGAATTTTGTGGAGCAGCAGCCAAGCACTGCGGTAGCTGCCTAGGCCCACATCTTTTTGCAGGTCTAGCGCGCTCACTCCCGTTTTCTGCGCGCTGATCCACCAAATGGCGTAGAACCACATTTTTAATGGCAAGCGACTAGACTCAAAAATGGTCCCCGTCTTCACGGAATTTTTGAAGCGGCAATTTTGGCAGCGCCTAAGCCCAGTGGAGAGCGTCCAGAATTCTGAGCCGCCACAACGCTGGCATTGGAAGTGATTGCCCCAGCGCACGGTTTCCAGAAAGCGCAGGCAAGCGTCTTTGTGCGCAAATAGCCGATCGAATTCTCTGAGGTTTTTGGGGTAGTCCAAGTGCCGTATATTCCAGCTAAGCCCTAGGGCCAGTCAAGTGCATATGATGCCAAGACCGTGGTTTTTGTCAAAATCACTCCTAAGTCAGCGGAATTCTCTTGGCTTGGAAAAATAAAAAAATAAAGGCCACGATTTTTGCAATGCATCACATGAATCCGTCTGGCGAATGGTGGATGAGTTTAGGCGTCTCTGCGGAAAAATAGGGATTCCTCTCGCGCGAAACTTTAGAAATCCTCGGCCTTTCCGAAAGGCAGAACATAGAGGTGAATATGCCATTTTTTCTGATCCTTGCCCTTTGCTTTGGAACCGCACACGCCAGCGACTCTCATGCTCCTGCCCACGCTCCGACTCCAGCGCATGCCCCTGCCCACGCTTCTGCCCACGCCCAAACTCCCGCCCCCGCTCACGCTCCCGCAAAAGTCCCGGAA
>JAKFYM010000113.1 GCA_021730855.1 Bdellovibrionales bacterium | reverse complement strand
CGTTGATAGCTAGCAGAGCCCTTAAAACACGTGCTTCACCCGGCGCGCCGGTTGCCCCAAACTCGTCGGCGTCGCCATCAGCAGGTTCGTGGCCTTCCGAGCGGACTACCTTAGCACCGAAATTGAGGGGTTCGAGGAGTCGCAGAACGGGGGTGGGGTCACCCTCATGTATGACGGTCATTTCCCTCTTATGGAGATCGAATGAGAGAGACCGGATTGCAGAATTCCCATTAAGCGCCATCCGAATTAACTTTTCTTCGGAAGGACAGTCCATCTTTGGGATACTGAGAAGGGTCTTATGCATAATTGACCTATTGAGCTCTTTTTCTTTTAATAGATTCCATTTCACCGGACTTACAACGAGCGTTCTCACGCGCGATAGCTCGTTTTTTTAGTCTCCTCAGATCCGCAGCGAAAAGCTTGTCCGGGTCGGGCAAGGCTTGAACGGCGGAATAAAGAAACTTCAAGCTTGCCACGTCTCGCACCACCTGGTGATAAACCCATCTTCCATCTCTTTCCGCGGATACTAATCCAGCTTGCCGCAGCACTTTGACATGCCTGGAGAGTTTATAGTCTGGTTCTTCCAGGCTATCTGAGAGATCGCAAAGACAGGCCTCCAGGCCGCTATCGGACAAAAGGCGAACGATCCGTATGCGAATGGGATCCGAAAGAGCTTGAAAATAGGCTGTAGGTTCCAAAATTATTCGATGCATACTTGTACCATAGTGCATCTATACAATCGTTGTCACTTGTTGTCTAGGGCGGAAATCCACTCGATCCAGTAGCTTTGAGGCGTAATGGAACCGTTTTTACGCAATCACTATGGGTTCCATCCTGTTTTGGCCGTGGCACCTACTTTGCTTATGGGGGTGCAAATGAACACAGCGATTAAATTTGGGACAGCCGTCTTACTTACCTTTAGCTTGTTTGGGTGCGGGAAAGACGATGAGACGGTGTAAGCGGTTTCGCCGCAGATGCAAGAGCACAGGAACTTAGATTTAACAGCCGATGAAAACTGCCTGAGCCTACCTAAATTGAAATCCGCGATGGAAGCGATGGCGCCCTACGCAGCGATGCACTCTTATCCCGTTAGCATCGACTTTTCGACCAAGGGAAGCGTGCGCTCCAATTTTAAAAGGCTAATCGCTTTAAACTCCCTTTCCATCAAAGAAGGGCAACTTAACGATATTCACGCCTTCGAAAGCGTTACCCAACACGAATGCAATACCGTTTCTCTCTCAAAGTCCGACGGAACCGTTAAAGAATTTAAGATTATTTCTCCACAAGGCGAAGGAGGGATCATAGAGGCTAGTGGTAGCTACAAAAAAAAAGAGAATTCTATTTTTCATGCTTTTTATTTATGGCCACTTACTAGTAACGAGCCGAGGAAGGCCAATACCTGCTTCTGTTGCTAGAATTCCCGAAGCCAAACCGCCCGCCAGCCACGAAAGAGCAACCAGCAATGATATATCCGCGCCCAGGCAGAAGAAAATTAGAAGCGATATGATCCCTATGGCAATGATCGGTAAGTAGATATGGCGGCGAATGGAGCTAATTTCAGTTCTAGATAGAACTAATAGTGCCGCGAGCATTGGTAGACCTAAGAAAAGTGCGCCACAAATTGCCATGCAGGGCAAGTGACCAAATTTCATGAACGCATCGGAGAGTACATGCCCTCGGCCCACGCCGAACTGAGCGCAGATCAGAAGGGATAAGCTACCAACTGGAACATACACGAGCGCAAGTTTGGAGATGATTACCATAAAGGAGGGATGCAGCTCCCGGCTCACATAGTTCATCATTCCGTCACTTACGTAAGCGGGTGGGGCGATCTCTGGAGAATGCAAGAATTCATGGTAATCTTCGATCCATTCATCTCTGGGAGTTTTAGATTTCATGGTGTTCTCCCATTCATTGCCAGCCGCAGGCGATTTAATCCTCGACTCACCAACTGCCGAACATTTGCGGGAGAGGTTTTAAGACGCAAGGCGATCTCTTCGTAAGGGAGCTCGTCGAAGTATCGAAGTTCGATTGCGGATCGCTGAATTTCCGGGAGCGGGCTTAAGTTTATTTCCGGTTTCTCATAGCTACTTTCTTCGGTCACTGGCTCGGCGGCGATTCGTTCGGTTTTCCTGTTCAGTCTAAATTTCTGTTTGTGCCAGTCTAGGAGTGCCGTTCTGGTGATGGTGAAAATCCAGGGAGCGAATGGCAAAGACGAGTCAAACTGATCTCTTGCCTTGTGAAATTTGGTGAACACGAGCTGAAAAACGTCATTGGTAGCTTGAGCATCACGGAGTCGTTTCCGGATAAATCCGTAAACCTTGGGTGAATAGCGCCCGTAAAGCGCATTAAAGGCTAATTCGTTGCCGCTCTGGTAGAGTTCCATCAGCTCCTCGTCGGTCATCAATGAAAGTTCTGTCGCCACGGCCTATTCCTTCGCCGAAGCGTTCAGTCTTACGTGCCTATAAGGGAATACGCCATATAGCTGCTGCGTGTGACAAGCAGACGCGAAAGGATCAAAGAAGCCCTGACCAGAGGCTGACCAGGGCTGGGAAAGACGCGAGATCATTTCAGAAAACGCGAACAGAAAGGGGAACTGTTCGCAGGGTGCCAGCATCCATGAACTGAATCCAAAGACGATAATAGCCAGCGTTGGGAAAGGTTGCATGGAGCATCCCTTGGTTGGGGTTAGCGGTATCCATGGGGTGAACATGAATCAAAGAATCAGCGTCGGAAAAAACTGCTATCACGTGGGCGAATGCACCAAGGTAAGGGCTGTTAACGGGCTCTGTTCCATCATTTCTCGAAAGTTCCACGCTCAGCATCGCCATTTTGCCAGCCTTTAGGCGCTCTTTAGACAGCGTAACGACGGAGATGCCATCGCTACCGGAACGCAGATCGGAGAGAGTGGGCGGCGTTGGCCAGGCTGGATCTTTAATATCCACGGTCACTCTTACGGGGCTTGAGAAATCTTCTCCATCAAGGAGCTCGCCCTGCGCCCAGAACCAATACTCTCCGCTGCGGTTGAACTTAACGGGAATCACCCAGGAATCATCATTCGCCACCGGGTGTAAGTGTTGAAACTCCTTTAAGGCGGGGTCGTAGATGATCAAGTGGAGTTTCCGCTCGTGGCTGATTCTTAAGGCATCTTCACCTACTAGGCTGTTGCTTTTGGTGTCGACCAGCTGAAAGCGAAATTCAATTTCTTCTGTTTTTACGATCCCTGTTTCAGTCGGTTCGATCTCCACGCGAAGATCCACGTCGCCGTGACCATGCGCGTTAAATGTTGCTGTCACAAAAATCAAAGCCAGTCGTAATACATAGTACATAGACGCCCCTCTCGTTTTAGTGCTCATTGACATCTATACCCCCGTACAGTACTAGTCAAGACGACTGAATACTTTCTAAAATGGAGACATCCGTGATTACTGCTGCCGTAAACACTGAAAAAAAGAAAAAGCCAAAAATTTGCCATGAGCCGGAACATCCAAGTCACGACCAAGAAATCGTTAGATTGAAGAGGATTCGAGGCCAGGTAGAAGGAATTGAGAGAATGATAGGGGACCGGCGGTACTGCATCGATATTCTGCAGCAGGTTAAGGCGGCAAAATCGGCCTTGCAGGCGTTGGAAGCTTCGATTCTGAAAACCCATCTGGGAAGCTGCGTGCGGGATGCCTTAAAAGCGAAAAGCGCATTTGATGCAAATCGCAAGATAGAAGAAATTACGGATTTACTGGGTAGATAGAGGAAAAATTATGCGGAACATGCTGATCGTCTTATTTGTCTCATTGCTCTTGCCGGCATTTAGTTCGGCGCATTCGAAAAAATCTCATGGCCCAGAGCCAAAAGTATACCGTGATCTCACGTTGAAGATTCGCGAAAAAGGGATATTTCGCGTTTATATGCCAGATGGGCGCCACCAGGAAGTAAACTACGAGTTTAAGTTCGGTGAGCCAGTCTATGCTGAGCCGATTATTAACGACATTCATTTAGATCCAACCAAGCCCCAAGTTCTGCGGTCATTCTGGGATCGGATCATGCTGCAGGACGGATCGTTTTTCGAAATCGGCGGAGAGCGACTGCCGCTAACTTGCGTCTTCGTTTCGGGGCAAGACAATCGTTTATCGGGATCGGATTCTCCTCTCGTGCCTGATTTTATATTGCGTGTTTATATCGTCGCCAACGATTTCGCCTGTCAGGGTCCTATCCGGCCGGGATGGCCGAGTACTGGGGGCAAAAAAGAAAATTGGGATACTTATCTACATTACGAAGTAAGAGATCCGACCATCATGCTGCCGTCGGATGCGGTGATTAGGTATCGTTGGAATGAATTTAATGCCGTTCTGATTGACCGGTAAGGAGATGAATCGAGTGAAATTTCTAATCGTCTTATTGTCTCTGTTTTCGATCGATGCGGCTGCGGCGCCGGTGTGGCTGCCAAAGCCACCCGAAGCCTATAAATTCGGTAAGAAATATCCGGATGCTCAGCGCCTGCTTTATGCATTCGATTATGGCCACGCGCTTGTATATGAACGCCTTCTACACAACCGTGGAAAAATTGAAGATCCGGAGGCGTTTGAGAAGGAGCTACTCGATAAAATTTTGCCAATTTTAAAGAATCCACCAAATTTTAAAGTGGATGAAGATGAAATTGCTCCGGCCTATGTATATACCTTTCCGCTGACGGTTACCGCTTTCGACTGGTCGCATATGTTGCACCAGTATGTTCTAGACGTGCTGGCCGTATCTAGCGACCGTGGCCGGGGGATGGAAAACCGAGTGAACGAGATTTTCACAAAGTATAAGGCGGAGCGGAATCTAGCAATCACGGATGTTTGCAAAACCATGCTTTTTATGGACGGGCACTATTTTTCCAAGGCTTTTCGCCGGAATTTCCCGAGCTTTAACCTACTTATTTGGAGCTATCACTGGTTTCAGATTCGCCTTTATGAAGATCTGATGAAGCCGACGCAAAAAGAGCGGGATGCTGGAGTTGCAAAAACCGTAAAAGACTTCTGGCAATTGATCTCTGATCTCCCTGATTCCGCGGAGTTCGACATGATGCCGGAAACTGCCAAAGAGGCGCCTACGTTTGCGCGGAAATTTCCTAGGATAGCATCGGCCTTCGACAACAATCATATGCTGCACGATATTGTATCCGACATTCTGGTTTCCGATAAAGTGGCTGATCCGGATATTCGAATGGAAGGATTCCGCACCGCTCGTATGGCTTTTGACCCCGAAGCATTTCGCTCTAACACCTGCCCTAGTTTTTAAAAGGAGATTCTCATGAAGTTATTTCAAGCAGTAATTGTTTCAGTAGTATTGGCAAGCGCAACCGTTCCCGCTCACGCCGCGGAAGTAACCGTCGCAAAGGCGGCGGAGCTTGGATGCCACCGCATTGAAAGATTAGTTACCCTTCGCAAGATAGACGCAGCTTTTCTGGATAAGTTTTACGCATTCCGAATTGAGAAATTAACTCAATCGAGCCCTTCAGATCCCGCATTCCGTTTCCGTAGCTACCAAGCGATGGCTAGCGACGGCACGAGCCGCATGGTGGAAATTTTGATGGATGCAAAGGGCAAGGGCACCTCACATCAGGTGATCGAGGGGTCTGATGGCAATGCTCCTACTTGGCCAAAGACTGATCCCGTTACCCTGATGGAATATGCGTTACACTATGTGTTGGAGAATGGAACAACCAAGGCGGAAATCGCTCCATTTTATAACCAGCTAACGGAAGCTACCCTCACTCAAGTGCCCGGCGCTTCCGGACAGATGGTTGCGCAGGCGATATTTAAGTCTAGTGAAACGAGTAAGATCCTTACCGTTATTCAGGGCCTCGATGGCGCGCTGATCAGCGCCGAGGTTAAGTAAAACCTATGTTCAGGCGGGCGGCGGGAATTTTCCTTTGTTTAGGTTTAGGAGTAAGTCTCGCCGCCTGTTCTTATCGGGTTGATAAAAACGATGACTTAAAAGGCGAAATTCGCCCCTCCGCGGAACTTATCTCCCGAGTTTCGTTTAACGATATTTACACGAGAGTGCTTCAGCCCAAATGCATTAGCTGTCACGGGATCTCCGGTGGAGTAAATCTCGAAAATTACGCAAGTGCGAGAACCTTTCTATCTCGTATTTACCGATCTACGGTGGTGGAACGGCGCATGCCCTTAGCTCCTATTCCGGCGCTCAATAGAGAAGAGCTGGAAATAGTAGCGGCTTGGGTGGAGGCGGGAGGGCCAGAATTCCCTCTAAATGGAGCGCCTACGGAGCCCCTGCCTCCTCCTCCCGTTCTTGAACCCACGTTTGCCTCGATCAAAGAGGTAATCGTCGATCGGAAGTGCCTACAGTGCCATTCTGCTGGCGGTAAGGCAGAGAGAATTCCTTTGACTAAGCTGAGTGACTTCTTAGATTCTCCTCTAGAAATCGTTCTTCCGGGTAATGCCGACGAGAGTGGCTTGGTGCTGGTGCTTCTCGAAGACGCTCGCAAGAGAATGCCACCGCCTGAAACTGGGATGGCGCCGGTGAGCGCTCAAGAAATCGAAGTGATCAAGGAGTGGATAAGCAATGGCGCAACTGATTAGTTTTTTTGTTTTCATCTTTATACTTTTACCAAGCGCAGGAATGGCGGCCGTGGTGGAGATTGATCCTTCGGCTAGCAGCGCCGAGTTCGTGGCCGTTGGGCGGCCTAGTATGATGAAGATTCGCGGCAAAGACGGCAAAGTTCAGGGGAGGCTTGATCTCGCGCAGAAAGATAACCTCGGCGAGTTGATGATTGATCTCGACGGATTCGATACCGGGATTGCGATGCGTAACCAGCATATGAAAGAAAAGTACTTGCAGACGAATGACCCTTCCAAAAAATACGCAAAACTCTTGGTGACAAAATTTGAAGTACCCACCGAACTTTTAAAAAATGGCGGAAAGGCCGATGTTCCCTTCACGGGAAAGTTGAACTTTCATGGTGAGAAAAGGGATGTTTCTGGCGTTTTAGCCACAGAAGTGAAAGGCGATACGCTCACTGGAACCACAAAACTTCAGCTCAATCTCTCGGACTACAGGGTGGAAATTCCTTCATATCTTGGAATTAAAGTTGCTGAAACCGTTGATGTGGATGTGTCTTTGACTGGGAAGATCTCCGGCCAGCTTTAAATTGCGTAGAGAACATGCTTCTATAAGAATTGGGCGAGCAAGTTTTCCCCATATTCACTCATTGAAGTCCTCTGGCAGTGGCAAGGCGTGGCAAAGAGACCAGTTGGATAGAGTGGCTGAATCCGCTAATGAGACGGTATGGTAAATAAAAATGTTACCGTTAAGGAAAAATATGAAAAATGATCATTCCTGTTGCCACACCGATTCCAGTGAAGGGGCTGCCAAGAAGCTCAAAGATCCTGTTTGTGGAATGGATGTAGCGCCCGAGACGGCCAAGGGGCACATAGTGCATGAGGAAAAAGACTTCTACTTTTGCAGTCTCGGTTGCAAAACCAAATTTTCGGCTGATCCAGAAAAATACTTAAAGCCCAGCCTAAAGGTTGCACCGGCTCAAACTGACATTGAGTTTACCTGTCCTATGCATCCAGAAATCAAAAAGATGGGCCCCGGCAATTGCCCTATTTGCGGAATGGCGTTGGAGCCAGTGATGGTCTCTTTAGACCAGCCAGAAGATCAGACTGAATATCTCGATATGAGAAAACGTTTTTGGGTAAGCGCGGCTCTTTCTCTTCCACTTCTAGGTATCGCTATGGGTGGAAGGCACCTCGTTTCCTCGCCTGAGCTTCATGCATGGATGAGCTGGGCGGAGTTATTTTTGGCGGCGCCCGTAGTGCTGTGGGGAGGATGGCCCTTCTTTGAGCGGTTCGCCCAGTCCTTAAAAAACCGAAATTTGAATATGTTTACGCTGATCGGCCTGGGAGTGGGGGTGGCGTTCCTCTATAGCGCAGTGGCTTTGATCTTCCCGAATCTATTCCCCCCAAGTTTTCGCGATCCTCATACTGGCCTAGTAGGTCTTTATTTTGAGGCTGCCGCCGTGATTGTCACATTGGTTCTGCTTGGGCAGGTACTGGAATTGAAGGCGCGATCACAAACCAGTGGTGCAATCAAAGCATTGCTTGGTCTCGCGGCTAAAACGGCCCGCCGAGTAAAGTCGGATGGCACAGAAGAAGATATCGAGATTGATCTCATTGTTGTGGGAGACCGGGTGAGGATTCGCCCAGGTGAAAAAGTGCCAGTGGACGGACTTGTAGTAGAGGGTCAAAGCAATATTGACGAGTCGATGATCACGGGGGAGCCCGTTCCAGTCTTAAAACGGCCAGAAGATAAAGTGATTGGTGGCACGATCAACAGCACCGGTGCGCTTTTGGTTCAAGCTTCGCGCGTAGGAAAAGACACTCTTCTCTCGCAAATCGTTCAGCTCGTAGCTGAAGCCCAGCGGTCAAGAGCGCCGATCCAAAAATTAGCGGACCAAGTGTCGGGATACTTCGTTCCTGCGGTTGTGTTAATTGCGCTTCTCTCGGCATTAGTGTGGGGGTTTTGGGGTCCGGAGCCTCGCCTTGCATATGCTATCGTGAATGCCGTGGCGGTATTAATCATCGCCTGTCCTTGCGCCCTCGGGCTTGCCACCCCCATGGCGATCATGGTGGCAGCCGGCCGCGGCGCAGGCATTGGAGTGTTGTTCCGCGATGCGGAAGCGATCGAAACCATGAGAAAGGTGAATACTTTGATCGTGGACAAGACGGGAACGCTCACCGAAGGAAAGCCAAGGCTAATGGAAGTAATTTCCGCGGGAGACATTCTTGAAGCTGATTTGCTCAGGCTCGCCGCGAGTTTAGAGCTTTCGAGCGAGCATCCCTTGGCGCACGCAATTGTGCAGGGAGCCCGTGAGCGAGGATTGGTGCTTGGCTCGCCAAAAGACTTTAAATCCGTAACCGGAAAAGGCGCAGAAGCCGAAATAGATGGTCGGCAAGTAGCGATTGGGAATAGAGCGCTCTTAAGCGATATGGGTTTGAACACGGCAAATATTGATGCGGCCGTGTTCAAGCTTCAGGAGAAAGGCCATACGGTCATGTACGTCAGCATTGATAAGAGCTTAGCCGGTGCGATTTCAGTGGCCGACCCAATTAAGCCGACGTCTCGGGCGGCAATTCAAGGTCTGGTCGATTCTGGCGTGGAAGTGGTGATGCTCACGGGAGATAATTTAAAGACCGCCCAAGCGGTTGCCAAACAGATTGGCATTGAGAAAGTTTTCGCCGACGTACTTCCGCAGCAAAAGGCAGAAATAGTAAAAGACTATAAAGCTAAGGGTCGGTTCGTGGGAATGGCGGGTGACGGGATCAATGATGCGCCCGCCTTGGCTCTCGCGCATGTGGGGATCGCCATGGGCACCGGAACAGACGTCGCGATAAAAAGCGCCGGGATCACCTTGGTCAAAGGGGATCTTGATGCCATTCTAAAAGCAAGACGGCTCAGCGAGCTCACTATGTCTAATATCCGTCAGAATCTTCTTTTCGCATTTGGTTATAATGCGCTCGGGGTACCAGTGGCCGCAGGGCTCTTTTACCCAATCTTTGGCATATTGCTTAGCCCAATGATTGCGGCGGCCGCGATGAGCTTAAGTTCGGTCTCGGTGATCATGAATTCACTGCGGCTGAGGCATACAAAAATTTAGCTAGGAATTCTGTCTGAGCGAACATTGGGCATCTGCCAATGGCGCGGTGACGCAAGCCCGACCGGAATGCACTATGGTCTTTCCTAAACTTAGCTGGTTTGGGTACTAAGGCAGAAGGCCTCAAGATCACTTAAGCCCCAACGAAATGGAACGCAAAGATCCGCGGGACATTCTGGCTCAACGGTTTGCCACTATGTCTCTCAATCGGCTGCAGAGTACACCGCGAGTGCATTTCATTCTAAAGCGCGCCCTTTCGGGTTGGCACCATTCTTGAGACACCACCCCAAAAAACTCGGAGGTATCTGTGAAATTTTGGAATCTAGCTATATTTGGTGTCGCTACATTTAGCTTTGTAGGTTGCGCGAGTCATTCAATGATGCGGGGCTCAGTAGCCATGAAGGCCTCAGATCGGGAAGCCCATGTTTGCCTCGGAGACGATGCAGTTAAGGTGGGGGATCGCGTATCGGCATACCGCAATGAATGTAAGTCGATTGGCGCAGACGGCGGTGATCGAAATAGCGGCCGCGGCGTGACCTGTAAGCTCGAAAAATTGGGCGGCGGCAAAGTAGTAAGCATTCTCAATAGTCACTATTCGACAGTTGAATTTGACCAAGGTGTCACCTTCAATGAGGGTACGGTTGTTCAAAAAGAATAAAAATACACTGCGATGCTAAAATGAAAGGAGGTCAGCCTTGCTTTTTCTATTCTCGCTTTGGGCGGGCCTCCAGTTTTCTTGTGCAGCAGAAAATCTTTCTCTCGATAAATATATAGAGCAAGTAAAAGCGAACTATCCATCGCTCATGGCGACCCGTACGCGTGCGGAGGCAATGGAAAACCGAGTGTCACCCGCCGGGGCTTGGGATGATCCCTTCTTTGCGATGGGGATTGATCAGATTCCGACTCGTGGAAAAGATATGACGTCTGTGTGGCGCTACCAGATCAGCCAGACTATTCCGTTCCCGGGAAAAAGAGGGGCCACCAAGCGCGCCGCTGAAGACAGGGCCCTAGGTTCCAAGGCCCAATCTGAATCCCTGGAAAGAGAGTTAACGATTGTAGCTACGCAGCTTTACTACCGTGCTTTCTATAATGATGCGGCTTTCAGCTATAACGAGCGATTGAGGAGGCTTCTCCAGAGCGCAGCGGAAAGCAGTAAGAGCCGCTACAAAACTGGCGGATCCAGCCACCACGAGTGGTTGTTGGCACAATCTGAGTTGGCTATACTGGAAGTGGAAAATCTTCGTCTGGCGCGGGAAAAGAAACTGCTTCGGGCAAGACTCAATGAGCTGCGGGGTTTACCGCAAGAAGTAGGCGTGGGTGCTTTGCACGTAGCTTTTAAAGCCAAAGAAAAGGCTGTTAAGCCCGCTTTGCAGAACCAGCCGGAGTTAATCGCCTACGATACCGCCATCTCCGCCGCCGATGCCGACGCAAGGGCCGCAATCCTAGCTTACTTTCCAGACTTTGTAGTGCAAGGAATGCTGATGAATCCCCGCGCTATGCCCGGAGAAAATGCGAACGCGATGGGAAACAATTGGGGTTTTATGGTGGGGGTTAACGTACCCCTCTATTTTTTCCAAAAGCAGTCGAATCTGGTAGCCGCCGCCAATCTTGAGAGTGAAGCCGCGACTTTGGAGCGAAATG
>JAKFYM010000264.1 GCA_021730855.1 Bdellovibrionales bacterium | reverse complement strand
GCAAGTGGCTTGCTCTTCGCTTGGCCAAGCGCTTGGTGGACGTGGGGGCCGCCTACCAAAAGAACAGCCCCACCTATCTTTTTTCTCATAACGAATACCTAACCGGCCTAGGCATTCGCCATACGGTGGATGGAAAATTTGAAAGCAAGCGGGAGGATTACATAAAAATTCTCCAAGAGGGGCAGTCCTTTATTGCCGAGAAGCCAAGCATAGTGAAGGCGGCGGAAAACGCTGTCTATATGAATATGATGGGCGAAGAGCAGCACTGTTCGCAGGAGAACTGGAAGGCTTTGCTCGCTGCCCACCAGGGAAAAATCTAGGTTTATTTCTGAGGCCTCTTCTAGGTCACGGCCAAAAGAAAAACCTGGCGCATGCCAATATCGGCCGCGGGACGAAATACCCAGAGGGTTTCTTCGGAAGCGGTCTCAATCCGAAAATATTGCCCAAGATCAGGGGCGATTCCTACCGAGCATGGCCTGCTGTCCATGAGGGATGTAGCCAAGGGGCCATGCACTCCCATCATGTCCCAGCGTTGGTGGAGGGAGAAAAGCTGGCTGCCTTTGCGCTCTAGCAAAACGGCAGCCTTAGGAAGAGTATTGGTCATCGAGCCTTCCTTCCGAGGTTCTTCATGGTGCCACCCTCGGCGCGCAAGCGCATTTGGATCGGCCAACCAGGAGAGGGGGTGGTTTCGCGGATCAGAATCATCAAGGCCTCGGCGTCTTTGGCTTGGCGCCGGAAACGCCTCAATTCTTTTTCGTCTCCATAGGCCGCGTGAAAGACCACGATGGGGAAGAGCTTGGTCCGCAATAGGATCGAAGCGGCCCAGGCAGAGTCTTCCTCTCCGGACACAAACAGAACCTTTTTGAGGTTCAGGCCCGAATGCAAGATCGAGGAGGGCAGGGGGGCTTTTTCCTGTTCGATCCAAGCTGCCGGGAGCTGGCGATACTGTGCGAGCAATCGCGCCGCTCGCCAGCGAGCATCGGGTCCAGAGATCTCGATCAATGACCCCAGGGGGAGCAAAATCTCCCCTTGAGGGAATGAGGGTTTAGGCGCCACAAAAGGCGCACGAAGCTCTTGAAGAGCAAGCATGGTTACACTCCTTTGTTATGGTTTCTTTAGTGAGAGAAGTTTAGGTTTCGCAAAACCCCGGTGAGCACGCCCTCAATGCGTATTTGCATGGGAGGCGTGATCACCAGGGGGGAGTATTTGGGATTGGCTGCATGGAGTTCAATACGGCTACGTTTGCGAAAAATCTTCTTAAGTGTGGCGCGCCCATCCACAGAGGCCACGACCACTGAACCGTTGTCGGCCTGGTCTTGCTTACGGATCACGGCATAGTCGCCATTCAAAATGCCTTCTTCAATCATGGAATCTCCATGCACCTGTAGGCAAAAATGCTCGGCATCGACGCGCAAGAAAGAGGAGGGCACTTCCACGAATTCCTGGTGCAAGTGGTACTCGATAGGTTGGCCCGCGGCCACACGCCCAAGGAGCGGAAGATGGATGCCCGACTGTTTGATGCTCACCCCGCGCTTGGAATGCGCGTCCATATCGAGGTAGCCCGCTTCGCGCAGCCGCTCCACATATTTTTGCGCCGTTGACCGCGACGACAAGCCAAAAGCATTGGCGATCTCCTGATAGGACGGAGAGTAACCATTCTCTTGGATAAAGCGTTGGAGGAATTCGAGTACGTTTTTTTGTTTAGGAGTGAGCATAGATTTAGGCTAATCGTACATTTGTAGTACGTCAAGAAAATCGTACATTGAGCGTGCAAAAAATAATTTACCCGCTAGCGTTGGCGGCTTTTTCTCAAGTCAAAATAAACGACCATAGAGCACCTTACAGCAAATGTTTCGTCTTACAAAAGCTACCATAAGCTCAAGCAGGTAAGCTCCCGCCCCGATGGGCTGATATGAGACATATATACCTATCCTTTTTGGCGTTTCTCCTCCTTTCTGCCTGCGGTGCTCCAGGAGCCCAAGACGAAGAACCTTGTGCCACGGAAAATTGTGAAGAGACAGAAGTGAACCCACCTGTGCCCGTGCAGCCCGTGCCTCCTCCTGTCACGGAAATTCCTGAGGAAGAGGTTCGTCGCGATATGCTGCGGATGCCCACCTATAATCCCAGTTGGGGGCTCTCGCGCGCCATCTACGAAAAGGCCGTGCGCTACTACGAGCAGGTGGCGCTCACGATTCCTAACAATCGTTACGTGACCGTGATTGACTTCAGCCAGCACTCTAGCAAAAAGCGTTTCTACCTATTTAATTTGGCCAAGGGCACGGTAGAGCGCCATCTCACCTCTCACGGCAAACAATCCGATCCGGACCATGATGGGTATGCCACCTCGTTCTCGAATACGGTGAACTCAAACAAAAGTTCTTTAGGATTTTATCTGACCCTGGCCACCTATACCGGTTCGCACGGACATTCTATGCGGCTGCGCGGTTTGGAGTCGACCAATTCTAATGCGGAGAGGCGAGCCATCGTGATGCATCCCGCGAACTACGTGAGCGAAGCCTCTTCCTATGCGGGCCGCAGCCTGGGCTGTCCGGCCTTGGATCCGAAGTTCTCTCGTGGTGTGATCGACAAGATCAAAAATGGAAGCTTGCTGCTGATCGACCGGTGATCGATCAGGCGGCGGCAAGGCCATGTTGGTAGTGAGTTTTCTCCCTTTCCTTTAACAATCTAAGGAAAGCGGCGGGCGGCTTGCCTGCGATCGTGAGCCAGCTGTGGATCTTTTCCTGAGAGAGGAAAATCGGGCAGCGATCGTGCCCCGCTTCGGCCACCTCGGTGGGAGGATCATCCGTGATCATGGCGAAGGAACAAAAGTCCTTGGCACAGCTATAGAGACTTGCCGCCCACATGAGCTCACGATTCTCCGGAGAGAAAACCACTTCTTGGCTCTTGCCACCACGCTCCACCCATTCATAGAAGCGCAGAAAAGGGAAAATGGCGTGCGTATGGGCAAAGAGCGGGCGCCAGGTGCGAGCATCGAGCAAGGAATCTAGCCTCGCATTAAACACATTGTATTTTGCAGGCACTTCGCTTCCATTGGGATTTTGCACGCGATAGCGCATGAGCTGCAGCCTCCGCTGCCCTTTAGTTTCTAAAATAACGGGAGCAAAATAAAAGGGGAACACCCGGTCAGAGGTGGAGCCACTCTCAAGGAAGGAGCTTTGGGCTTTATGCTGGAACTTTTCTAGCCGCCGCTGCCGGACCTCAATCTTTTTTTCCACGGCGGTGGTGGAGCGCTCCTGCCCGAGTGCCTCTAGTTCTTGTTCGGTTTCGCGGATTTTTGTCCGCAGCCTTAGCTTCTCTTCGGCATGAAAACTTTTGATCAGCGGGGGAAGGCTGGGTGCCAAATCCGACTCCATAAGGTACTGGTCTAAACCGAGTGGGATTTTTACTTCAGGATTTTTTTGTCGCAGCTGATAAACGGCCAGGATCGCATCCTTGTCGATCTCCGCCTGGAATTCACGGGCGAGTTCTTTGAGTGAAGTTTTGATTTTGACGGAATAACACATTTAAAAATCCTCATGGAGATGATGCAGGCTTTTTTCGTCTCCGGCAATCCACAAAAGATCCCCATCTTGAATCACCTCGCTCGAGTCGGGATTGAGGATTCGGTTGCCGGCCCGCTCGATCCCCACCACAAGGCCATTGGTTTTTTCCCGAATTCCTGAGTGGCGGATGGTTTTCCCCACAAAAGTGGCTTCAAGGGGGACAAGGAAGGAAAACAGGCGGTAGTGCAGAGCACTGATTACGGGATGATGCTCATGCTCGTGCTCGAGGGCGAGGTTCGTGCGAAATGTCTCGATCTGGGCGTCTACTCCGATCACAAAAATCTTGTCTCCTGGCAAGAGGCGATCCATACGCGAAGGAGCGGGGATCTTGAGGCGTCCTCTTTGGATCATGGCCACGGTGAGGCCAAATCTCTCGCGAATTTTCAGTTCCTCGAGAGTGGCGCCAATCACCCGACTCAGCGGCGGGACCTCAAGCTCGACAATATGCGCGTCCCAAGGAGCCAGCGGAGGCTCCTGGTTTTTGAGGTTTTCCACAAACTGACTTTCCAGTTGGGCATACAGCCGCGTGATGGCTGAGGGGGAAAAATACAGCACGAGCAAGAGCACCACCACCACGCCAACCAAAGCTAAGGAGGCTGGTAAAAAAGCGGTGAGGAAGATTTCGAGCAAGGCCACTCCCACGAGAAAACGAAAGCCGAGGGCTAGGAGAAAGAGGCGCCGGTCACGCCCCCCAAGGTGCTCATGAGAAACGCGGCCCATTGCCGCGCCCCAGATGAAGGGGGCCGCAAACAAAAAGGTGAGCAAGCCAGAAACAAAATGCGCGAGGGCGCGGGACTCGAGATTTTCTTCCAAGAGCGGTCGCAGCCACTGGTCGCTGGCAAAAATAAATCCTAGCGCGATCACGGAATTGAGCAAAAGCCGGGAGCCGAGTTTTGCTAGGGAACTGCGCAGGCTCATGCGCTCCTTGGCCGAAGGCTTGCGGTGATCCTGGCTTTGGCGAAAGCGCAGTGGAATTTTTTCTTCCAGCCATTTTCCCAAAGGATCGGAGAAGCGAATGAGATAGGGCGTGGTGAAGGTGGTGGTGATCGCCACGCCCAAGGTGAGCGGATAGAGGAGCGAGTTTGTGACCTTGCTACTCTGGCCCAAGGCCGCGATCAGGAAAGAGAACTCTCCGATCTGCGCGAGGCTAAGGCCAGTGGCAAAGGAAGTGCGGATGCCCTGGCCGGCGAGCACTCCCCCTAGAAAATTGGCGGCCACTTTGCCCAAAATGGTCACCAGGCTTAAGGCAAGAATGAGCAAAGCATTGTCTTTGATCAAAACAGGATCAATCAGCATGCCCACGGAGACAAAAAAGACGGCGCCAAATAAATCGCGTACGGGGCGCACGAGGTGTTCGATGCGTTCGCCCTCTTCCGTCTCTGCGAGGACGGATCCCATGAGGAAAGCCCCAAGCGCTGCAGAAAATCCCACGGCCTCGGCTCCGAGCACCAGGAGTAGGCAAAGGGCGATCGAAAAAAGCAGGAGAGATTCCTGGCTAAAATAGGAGCGAAGCCGGCGCAGGAGAGAGGGCAAGAGGAAGATTCCCACCACGAACCAGAGGGTGAGGAAGAAAAAAAGCTTGATCGTGGTGAAGGCCAGCTGGGTTCCCTGCACCTCGCGGGTGAGGGCAATGGTGGACAAAAGCACTAGCAGCAGCACGGCGGCCACATCTTCCACGATCAGCACGCCGATCACGAGGCGCGAGAATTTTTTGGTCTTCAGGCCCATCTCTTCAAAGGTCTTGGCGATGATGGTGGTGGAGGAAATCGAAAGCACGCCACCAAGAAAGAGGCTGGAGATATGAGTCCAACCAAGGGCCATGCCAAAGGCATAACCCAGCAGCATCAGGAAGCCGATTTCCATCAGGGCCGAGAGAGTGGCAGGGAGGCCCACGCTCATGAGGCGTTTCCAACTGAATTCTAGCCCGAGGCCAAAAAATAAAAAGATGATGCCGATCTCCGCCCAAACTTGGATGCTGCCGGCATCAGTGATGCGTGGGAACCAGGGGAAGTTCGGTCCCACCAGGAAACCCGCAAAAAGATACCCAAGCACCACAGGTTGGCGCAAGAAACGGCAAAGGATTGTGGCGCAGGCGGCCGTGGCAAGAAGGAAGGCTAGATCGCGAATGAGCAAAGGGAGGTGGGGCACCTAAGGGATGCTAGGAAAAAAGTTCTGGAAACTCAAGGTGCAAGAGCGCAAAATCTCGCACCAGGAGCGTGATATGAAGAAAATTGCCGTCGTTACCGGAGCAAATCGTGGTTTGGGTTTTGGCACCGTAAAGGAGCTCGCCAAGCGGGGCTATGAGGTGCTGCTTTTGGGACGCAATTTGGCGCAGGTGGAAGAGCGGGCCGAGAGTTTACGCAAAGAAGGATTTTCCGCGCGAGCATTTGCGCTGGATTTAGCGCGGCCGGAATCGATCGAGCACGCGGCGCAGGAAATTTCTGCTTTCCCGATTTCTTTGCTGGTGAATAATGCCGGCGTTTTTTTGGAAAAAGGCATTGGCTATGATCCAGAGGTGGTGCGCGAGACAATGCAGGTCAATGTGCTTGGCCCTTTGCAGTTCACGATGGAGCTTGCGCCCGTGCTGAAGAAAAACAAGGCGCAGGTGGTGAATGTGTCGTCGGGCATGGGAAGTTTGTCGGAGATGGGTGGCGGCACCCCCGGCTATCGTTTGTCCAAGACGGCGCTCAATGCGGTGACTCGCAACCTTGCGGTAGATTGGCAGGCCGCTGGGGTGCGCGTGAATTCGGTTTGCCCGGGCTGGGTGCGCACCGAGATGGGGGGCGAGGGGGCGGAGCGAAGCATCGAGCAGGGAGTGGCGAGCATCTTGGCCGTCGTGCGAGAGGATGCGCCGAGCGGCGGATTTTTCCGCGATGGCAAGCCGGTGGAGTGGTGATGTTCCTTCTTTTTTTCGCAGTCCAGGCTTTGGCTTCCGATCATTTTTCTTTTCGTTACCAACCCGCCGAGGGCGCGCCCGAGCTAGCGTGCCGGCACGAACAAATCCGCGATCTTCCCGATTGGCGCGTGGCCTGCGGAGAGGACGGGCAGAAGAAATTTACGGTGCATCTCGTGGTGCGGGAAATTCCTAGGGACTCGGGGCGGGCGCTAGAGATTTTGTATTGGGTCACCGAGCCCGGGCCCACCGATCGTTCACCGCCAATATTTCATAGCTCCACTTTTTGGCTGCGCCTGAAGGGAGAGCCCGAGTCGTTTGTGCTTTCTCAGGGGGTGGAGAATGACTATGCGTCTTTGGTGCTAGATTGGCGTCCGCCTAGTGAAAATATTGCACGGGCTCAATATGCATTTGGGGATTTTCTCGCCAAATAGATCGTATTTGAGAAACCATCACGCTAAAGGAATTGGATTCCTTCTGCAGCACTCCCCGCACTTCGAGGAAAGAGTGCTCTAGGAATACGTCTTTCACCCGCTCCCAGGCCTGGGGTGGGATCGCAATGTCTAAGAAACCAAATTCATCCTCGAGCGTGCTAAAGGTCATGCCCTTGGCGGTGGGCGGGCGCTGGCGCACTAGGATTAATCCCGCCACGGTGATGTTCCGGCCATGAGGCTGTTTTTTGGCCGTTTGGGTGTGGAGCTTAGGCAGCGGTAGGATTTGCCGGAGCGCCTGCATGGGATGCGCATGGGTGGAGAGAGAAAAGGCCGCGTACTCTTCCTGGATGCGTTCCAAGCTGCCAAGCGCTGGGAAGCGAGCCTCGCTAGCAAAAATCGTAGGCTGGAATAACTCCCCTTGGGTGGCATGGCAAAAGTGCAAAATCATCCATAGGGCTTCACGGGCTTCGTGACCAAAGGAAGTGAAGGTGCCTCCCAGGGCTAGGCGCAGGAGAGTGTCTTTGCGCAAGGGAGCGCGCTGGAGAAAATCAGCCAACGAACAAAAGGGACGAACCTCAAGGAGCGCGTCCACTTCTTTGCGGTGAATGCCGCGCACTCGATTCCAGCCTAGTTGCAGCACGCCCTCGATCACCTCGCTCTCCCATTCAGAATGATTCGGATGCACGGGGGCCACCTTCACTCCATGGCGTTTAGCATCGTCGACCAAGGTATGGGCTGCGTAGAATCCCATGGGCTGCGCATTCAAAAGACCGCAGGTAAAAGCCGCAGGATGATGGCATTTCAAATAAGAGGAGGCATAGGCTAAGAGAGCAAAGCTCGCGGCATGGCTTTCGGGAAAGCCATATTGCGCAAAACCCTGGATCTGCTGAAAGATGCGTTCCGCGTATTCGGCGGTGAATCCTGTACGCCGCAGGCCTTCGATCAGGCGCCGGCCCATTTTCTCGATCGAGCCCTCCGAGCGCCAAGCTCCAATCGCGCGCCGCAGTTCATCGGCTTCTCCTGGAGTGAAGCCACCAAGCTCGATCGCCATTTTCATCACTTGTTCTTGGAAGAGTGGCACGCCAAGAGTTTTGCCCAAAATTTCCTTTAGCTTGGGGTGAGGGAAATCCACTTTTTCCTTTCCTTGGCGGCGACGCAAATAAGGGTGCACCATTTTCCCAACGATCGGGCCCGGCCGCACGATCGCCACCTGCACCACGAGATCGTAGAATGTCTTGGGCAAAAGACGCCCGAGCATCGACATCTGCGCCCGACTCTCGATCTGGAAGGTGCCCACGGTATCGGCGTTTTGGATCATGGCATAGGTGGCCGGATCTTCGGGCGGCAGTTCATGCAGCTTGAGATTGAGGATTTTCAGGGAGCGCTGGATGGCCGTGAGCATTCCGAGCGAGAGGATGTCCACTTTCAAGAGGCCGAGAAAGTCGAGATCGTATTTATCCCATTGGATGATGGTGCGTCCTTCTTTGCGCGCGGGTTCGACGGGCACGATTTCGAGGATAGGATCGGCCGAGAGCGTAAAACCTCCACTATGAATGGAGAGATGGCGCGGGAATCCTTTCATCTCTTTGGCCAGTTCTTCGATGAGGGCGCGGGGCGCGGGTGTGGAAAGAGAGGAGGCGCGCTCGACAAAGGCTTTCTCGAGTTTCTTGGCGGAAAGGGTGCCCACATTTACGCCGAGAGCTTTGCTGAGCTCGCGAAAAGCGGAGCGGCCACGGTAGGTGATCACCGCGCTGACCATCGCGGCGCGATCCCGGCCGTATTTTTCATACACATACTGCAGCACTTCTTCCCGGCGCTCGTGCTCGAAATCCACGTCGATATCGGGGGGCTCGTTGCGTTCGGCGGAGAGAAAGCGCTCAAAAAGCAAGTTCATGCGCAGGGGATCGATGGCGGTGATGCCCAAACAATAACAAACCACGCTATTGGCCGCAGAGCCACGGCCTTGGAAGAGGATGTCTTTTTGGCGCGCAAAATCGATGATGTCGTAGATGGTGAGGAAATAATCAGCAAAACCTAATTTTTCGATCAGAGCGAGCTCATGTTCGAGCTGCGCCCGCACGGTCTCCGGCACGCCCTTTGGGTAGCGCTCTTGGGCGCCCTTGGCCACAAGAGTGCGTAAGTAGGAGTTGGCGGTATGCGAGGCGGGGATCCATTCGCTGGGATACCGATAGCGCAGCTCCGAGGGACAGAAGGTACATTGCTCCGCGATTTCCATGGTGGCTGCTAGCGCTTCGGGCAAGTCATGAAATAGCCGCTGCATCTCCGCTGGAGACTTTAGGTAGCGCTCGCCATTGGAAAAAAGTTTATGTCCTCCTGCCGAAAGAGCTACGCCTTCGCGCACGGCAGTGAGCGCGTCCTGCAGCCGCTTGCGGCCCGGAAGATGGTAATGCACTTCATTGGTGGCCACGAGTTTGAGGTCCCAGCGTTGGCGCAGCCAGAGGGCCTGTTCGGTGCGTTTGTGGTCTTCCCCGTCGAGAAAGCGCGGCAGCGAGAGATAGAGGCGCTCAGAGGAAAAAGCCGCCGTGAGAAGCGAAAGGTTCGCATCTAGAGCGGCGAGCGCAAAGAGCCCCTGCTGGCCGGGATGAGAGTGGAAGATCGACAGGAATTCCGTCCAAGAAAGCGATGCCTTGCCTTTCTCTTTCCCGGCATGACTGGCCGTGAGCAGCCGGCAGAGCAGCCCATAACTTGCGCGGTTGCTGGCCAAAAGCAGCAGCCGTGTTTGGCCTTCAAGGGCGAGGCTCGCGCCGCAGAGGAGCTTTAGTTGGGGAAAGATTTTTTTCTTCCAATAGGCCTTGGGAATTCCATAGACTCCATCCCAATCGCAA
Organism: Bdellovibrionales bacterium; assembly: GCA_021730855.1. Taxonomy (GTDB): domain Bacteria; phylum Bdellovibrionota; class UBA1018; order CAIPTA01; family CAIPTA01; genus JAKFYM01. The sequence goes on along the minus strand of JAKFYM010000264.1, from coordinate 1,684 downwards.
AGAGCAATGGCGCTGAGCTCAAGCTCTGCGGCACGCTCGATCAGCTCTTCGGGGCTGGAGGCTCCACGCAGGAAGGAAAAGTTCGTTTTGACGTCGAGCGCAGCGTACATCAGTCGTAGAATCCGTGCAGGAAAAGCTTGCCGGAGGACTGAAAAATCCAAAGCCCGATGCCTTCGGCTGTGTCCACGCGAAAATAATCGCGCGCAAAAGGCTCGAGCCACCATTCCCCACAAATTTTTTCCGGGCCAAAGAAGCTAAGGATCTGCCACTCTTCTTGGGTTGTCTGGAGACGCGTGCCACGGCGTAAGAGGGGGAGCGGAGCAGCCAAAAGACGAAGGGGACGGTAGGGAACTTGCACCCCCGTGCCTTGGTCTAGGGAGCGTTTCCAGGAGGCTTCTGGCAGGAGGCGTGGCTGTGGTGAAGCAAGAAATGCCGCCTCGTCTCCGAGCTTTTCCCGCAAACGGCTGAGCACGGAGGCCAGGCCTTCTTTTTCTTCTTCCGCTTTGGAGAAAAACTCTTTCTGGCTGTCGAGGAAGGGCGCGGTTTCCTTCACCAGCAGGCTGATTCCCTCGAGCGCCTCCCGTAAGGGGTTGATGGCAAATTCTTTGGCGATTTTTTCCTGCAGGAGGGCAAGTAGGTGCTTGGGGTCGGAATGCGGAAGGGGCAGGGTGACTTCCGTGTGGCGCGTGCGTTTGAAAGTAAATTTATTTAAATGGAAGGTGATCACGAAGGCCACGAGTTTTTTCTTGCGAGCAAAGAGCCGGCAGAAAATACGGTCGACTAAGGTTTTTAGGAGGAAAAATACGGGGGTGAGATTCTCAATCTGGGCTGCGCAATCAAAGTCGGCCCTTTCCTCCAATATCTCTGGGGAATGAAAGCGCGGCCAGGCCAGATTGCCGGCCTCCTGGAATCGATAGAGAGCAAAAAGGCCTTCCTTGCCAAAACGAGAACTTAGTTCCGCACGCGGCAGCTGCAGAAAATCGTGGATGGTTTTTATTCCTAATTTGCGCAAGATCGGGGCGGGAGAAAATTCCACCGGCGCAAAGGGCTGAAGATAGTCGGCCAAGGCCTCGATCGGCAGCAGGCTAGGGTCCTTTCCTCCATAGCGTGCTAGGGCCAGGGCCGTGGGCAGGTCAGAAGCCACGGCCACTTTCGGCGCGAGAGAATAACTTTTTAGGATTTCTTGCAGTCGGCTAAGGCAAGCTTCCCTAGTAAATAGTTTTTGTGAAGCAGCAATTTCGAAGAATACGGCCTCGGGGGATAGCGCCACCTGTGGAGAAAAAACCAAGCAGCTCTCGGCAAGGAGTGGGAGCAGGGGGCTTTGCTGGAGCACGCAGACCACTTGCATGCCTTACCTCCGGCGCAACACGTGGGCCATCTGGGCGCGGATTTCTACCGACAAAGCGATGGGCCAGGAGGCGAGTGGCTTACTGCCCAGGAGCAAGACCGTGGTGCGGGACTTCTCGGCCAATAGTTGGAAGCGCCGTAGCTCCTTTTCCTCTCCATAAGCAGCGTGGTAGACGAGGAAGGGAAACAGCTGCGAACGAAGGAGCAGGTGGGCGGCCCACGCACAGGCTTTTTTGCCCTCAACAAAAAGAATTTTTTCCAGGCTTAGATTTCTTTGCACCAGGGCAGGGGGAAAGAGCGAAAATTTTTCCTCCACCCAGGCCACTGGCTCCTGGGC
>JAKFYM010000399.1 GCA_021730855.1 Bdellovibrionales bacterium | reverse complement strand
AGGCAGAGCTCGAGGGCGCGCTGGGCATCGAAGGCGGAATGCACGCGGCCCAGGCGCTTGAGGCGCTCGTCGTGCAGGCTTTGGATTCCTAGCGAGAGGCGATTGATTCCAGCAGCCTTCCAGAGGCGCAAATTTTCCGCGCTAATATTGCTCGGATTGGCTTCGAGGGTGATTTCTGTTTCCGAGCTGAAATAAGGGCGAAAGAGATCGAGGAAAGAGTGCAATAAGTGCGGGGGGGAAACGCTGGGGGTGCCTCCGCCAAAATAGAGGGCGGTGATTTTGGGCGCGAGCAAAGATAAATTTTGTTTGGCTTCTTTTTCTAGGGCGGAAAAAAATTCCTCGTGGCGGGCGTCTTTGGCCCGCGCCGTATAGAAATCGCAATAGTGGCAGATCACCTCGCAAAAAGGCAAATGCACATAGACGTGGGAAAAGGGAGCGCTCATGCGAGGCGCGAATGTAGCCCGTGGCTAGCGCTTTTCCCAGGCGAAAAAGCGGTGCGTGGAAGCAAAGGGCAAGCAGGAGGCAAGCTCCGCCATGAGGCGCCTTGCTTTCGGCGCGCGCAGGAGCCTGTGGAGACGACGGAAAAAGAGGCCGCGCAGCCGCGGGCGCAGGCCTAGGCTGCTTTGGTAGAAGATCCGGCCTTGGCCGCCGAGGGCTTGGAAGAGAGGCGCGATCGCCACGGGCTTGAGGAAGGGAACCGTTTTCCCCTGGGCATCTTCGGCAAATTTCATGGCATAGCCAGGCAGAAGGTCGAGGATCACCAGCAGTCCACCTGGCTTGAGGAGGCGAAGCGCTTCCTGGATCAGGTCTGCCTGCAAGCGGGGCTCCAACACTGCCGAAAGCACCGTATGGACCAGCACCAGATCCTGGCTGGCGCCGGGCAGGCCGGTTTCGCGGGCATCGCGACGGCGAATGTCGAGGGCTGGCTGGAGCTTTTTTGCTGTGGCGATAAAATGCTCGAGGAATTCCACGCCCACGATTTGGTTGCAGGGAATGCCCAGTTCGGTAAATAAACTCAAATTACGGCCCCAACCGCAACCAAGCTCGCAGACGAATAGATCCTGGGGATTCCACTGCTTGCGCCTCACGGTTTCGAGCACTAGCTCCTGAAATTGCCGCTCGAGGAGGAAAACATCCTCCACCAAGGGGTGAAAGGAGCGGTGGTCCCAGAACTCCCCGGCTTTTGTGCGTGGCCGATAGACGGATTCGAGCCGCTCTAGGTCTTTTTCCACAAGACCTCCTCGTAGATCCCTTCCAACTGGTCGATCTGGCGCTGGAGCGCAAAGCGGTCTTCCACTTTTTTCCTCGCAGCCTGGCTGAGCCTGGCCCAGTCTTGGGAATGTTCACTCACCCATAGCAGCTTCTGGAAAAGATCTTCCACATCACCGGCCTTGGTAAGCAGACCAGAGAGGCCATCGTCGATGGCACGCGGAATTCCGCCCACGTTTGTGGAGATCACGGGCAGGCCTGCGGCCATTGCATTGGTGATGACCACGGGCGGTCCGCCTTCATCGTCTCCATCCTTGGCCACCACCGAGGGCAGCACAAAAACATCATGCTCCCGCAGGGCTTTCTGGAAACGCGGGAAAAAATCTTTCTGCCCCTGGGTATCGAGCAGCTCCACGTTTTTCTCCAGGCCGAGGGCACGGATCTTTTCCTGGAGCGCGGCCTTCAGCGGGCCATTGCCCATGAGCGTGAGCGTGCTCTGCGGATGGCGATCCACCAAACGACGAAAAGCCGGGAGCAGAAAAGCATGCCCCTTTTTCTCCACGAAACGCGCCACGATCAGGAAGCGCACGCCCTCTTCCGGTTTTTTCAAGAGGGGCGCGCGGTAAGGATATTCTGCGAGTGGGATGCCGATGTCCCAAAGACGGATCTTCTCTTTCGGGCAGCCGATTTTCTCCAGCCGCTCCTCGGCCTCTTCACAGAGCACGATCACCTTAGCGGCTTTGGGAAACATTTTTTGTAGACGAGGGCGCCAGAACGGGCTCACCACCCCATGACTCACGTCCACTCCGTAGAAGGTCACTACCATGGGGGCGTCTTGAGCGGCCTCAAGGCATTTGTAGCCCATCATGCCAAAATGCGCGTGCAGCAGCCGGGCTTTGCGTTGGTGCATCTCCTTGCGGATCAGGCGGTTGAAGGCCTGGAGATAGGGCCCTTCTAGCACCCGCGTGCTCAGGCCCCGCACCACTTTTTCGAGAAAGGGAGAGGAGTATTGGGCGCGAAAGGAGCGCACCCGCTCGCGCGCCAGAGGCTGAACGGCCGAGGCCAAGTCGATCTCGGCCACGAGCGAGCTTTCGTGGCGTTTGGGCAGCAGGAGCTGCTCGAAGACGTAGTTCTCCCCGGTGGTGGCATACTTCTCCAGCACATGGGTCACCCAGGGCTTCACTTGCGGTAGTACCGAAACACTTTTTTCAGCGCGGCGATCACTTGGCCCACATCGGCCTCGCTGAGGTTGCTGCCCATGGGGATCGAGAGGGTGCGGTCCGAAATAAATTCGGCGTTGGGATAGTCGCCCCGCTGGTAGCCATAGGTGCGGCTATAAAAAGGGTGGAGGTGCAGGGCCACATAGTGCACGCCGGTGCCGATGTTCTCCTTGTGAAGCGCATCTAGGATCTGGTCGCGCCCCACCTTCAGCTCTTCCAGCCGCGGCAGCAGGGTGAAGAGATGGTAGGAATGCTGGCTCTCGGGATCTTCGGGGGCGGGAAGATCCGCCGGCAGATCCTGCAGTTCCTCCATATAGCGCTGCCAGATTTCTTTGCGCGCTCGCTGCGATTCGGCGAAACGCTCCATCTGGTGGAGCCCCAGAGAGGATTGCATATCGGTCATATTGTATTTGAAACCGGCTTCCTCCACGAGGTAGTGCTTGAAGCCCGCGTCTCCATAGCGCTTCCAGGCATCCCGGCTCATGCCGTGCAGGGAGTAGATCGCGAGCCTGGCTAGGCCCTCTTCGTGGTTGGTCGTCACCATCCCGCCCTCGCCGGTGACGAGATTCTTGGTGGCGTAGAAACTAAAGACGGTGAAATCAGAGAGCGCGCCGATGCGCTGGCCTTTGTATTCCGTGCCCAGGGCGTGGGCGGCATCTTCAATCACTTTTAGGCCATGCTTGCGCGCGATCGCGTGGATGGAGTCGAGATCACAGGCGCGGCCCGCGAGGTGCACGGGCAGGATCACCTTGGTGCGTTTGGTGATCTTGGCTTCGATCAGCGCGGGGTCGATCAGCATATCGCTGCGTTTGCAGTCGACAAAAACAGGGCGCCCGCCCACGTGGTGAACCACATTGGCCGTGGCCGCGAAGGTCATGGGAGTGGTGATCACTTCGTCCCCTGGTCCCACGCCAGCGGCGATCAGGGAGAGGTGCAAGCCAGCAGTGCAGGAATTCACGGCGAGGGCGTGCTTGGCGTTCACGTACTCTTTCACCAGGGACTGGAACTTCGCGGTCCGCGGCCCGGTGCCCACCCAGCCACTTTGCAGGCAGGCCATCACCTCGGCTAGGTCCTGCTCGCGCAGGTCGGGTTTTCCAAACACAAGGTAGGTATCGCGGACGGGGCGTCCGCCGGCTATTGCAGGAGTGTCCATTCTTCTAGGGTAGCAGGCCGAGTGATTTCGGTGGAGCGGGAAAGAGCACTTACGGTGCCGTGTGCAGGAAAAATGTGAGGGCCACGGCGGCCATGCCCAGCAAGAAAAAGAGTAAGTTTTGTTTACCCCAGCCGCGGTAGTCGCGCGCCATTAGCAGGGCACAAAGGCCGCTCGCGCTGGCGCAGAGATTGGCCATCGGCAGGGCGCGAATGCCATAGAGGGGGAGGAACCAAAGAGTCAGGAAGAAATAGAGCCCGAAATAGAGCGTCCAGCCCCAGAAATAGCGTTTTAGGTGGCCCAGGGAAAGCGCGTACACGGTGAGGGCAAAAAACAAAAGCTGGAAGAAATCGGCGCTGAACTGCCAGGGGAAGAGGAGGTTTGCCGCCAAAAAATCCTTTGTGTAGAAGAGCGGCACAAAAAATGGGGCCAGGCACATAGCGGCCACCGCGTAGGCCGCGGCCGCGGGGATCACGATGCGCAGGGTTTCTTGTAAAATGGTTTGGCGGCGGGCGGGATCGAGGGTGCCACTGGCCTGCGGGTGCAGGTAGCCCCAGATGCCATTGGTGAGGAAGGGCATGCCATAGGCGGAGAGGGCGAGGGGCACTTGGAGGATGCCATTGGCCGCGGCGCCCGCCGACTGCAGCACTTGGCCGCGCAGGAAGAGCACCACTCCGTAGGACATCGAGGCGGTATAGGTCATGAGGGCGGAGAACCGGAGGAGGAACTTGGCTTCCTCCCGATCCCAATGGAAGGGGAAAAGGCTGGAGAGCTGGAGACCGATCAGCCGCAGCTGCAGCAAATAGGAAAGCAGCAGCAGGGATTGAAAGAGCAGGATGGTTAGCAAGGCCCCCTGCAGCCCCGCTCTTTGCACTAAAAAATAGTAGAGCAGCACTTCCACGAGGCAGGCGAAACAAGTGGCCACCACATAACGCCCATAGCGGTCATACGCAAAAAAGAGGCCTTGGATATAGCCTTGCGTAGCTGCGCCGATCGGGATCGCCAAAAGAACAGGCAGTAGTAGCGTGAGCGAGAGATAGTCGTGAAAGAGCTCGTGAAGAAAAAATGTTTGGGCCAGCAGGAAGAGGGTCAGCAAAAGAAAAGTGGTGCCCAGGATGAGCAGAAAAGAGGTGCCCAAGGTAGCCCGCGTGAGCGCGGCATTGCCCTGGCGGCCCGGCTCGCGCAGGCGATTGATCACGCCCGCGGAGAGGGAGAGCGAGGCCAAAGCCACGCTCCAGAGAAAAAAATTATTGGCCTGCGAGAGAATCCCCATGCCTTCGGGGCCGAGAAAGAGCGCCAGGATTTTCACCCGCGCCAGGCCGCAGAGCAGGCGCACGCCACTGAGGAATCCGCCAGAGGCGAAGATCTTCAGCGCGGGCTGGGAGAAGCTTGCCATTTAGCGCTCTTTGCGATTTTCTTTTTTAGGTTCTTGGGCTTTGAGTGGCTTTTTCTCGGCCTTCTTCGGCAGCGTAAGGCGCGCCTTTTCCAGCATGGCACGTGCATTGGCCAGGGCGGCTTTGTCGTTGCCCAAACCCCCTAGCATGCGGGCCAGTTCCAGCTCGCGCTCTGGCTCGGAGAGGCGGATCACGCGGCAGACGGTGCGCTCTTCGCCTCCTTGGCGCTGCACCGTTTTTTCCACATGAAAATGCCGATCGGCAAAAGCCGCCACCTGCGGGAGGTGGGTGATGCAAATCACCTGGTTGTTCAGCGCCACTTTCTGCAGCTTGGCCCCCACGGTCACAGCGGTTTTGCCTCCGATGCCGGTGTCCACTTCGTCGAACAAATACACGCCCACATTGCCGCGGCTCGAGACCACATTGTGCATGGCCAGCATGATGCGCGAGAGTTCGCCCCCCGACGCTATTTTATTGAGCGGACCCATAGGCTCTCCAGGGTTCGCGGCAATGTCGAAGCGGGCGCTATCGAGGCCCGAAGCGATCGGCTCCTCGAGCGGAAGCAGGGTGGTTTGGAAACGAGCGCGGTCCATATGCAGATCGGCGAGCTCCACCACCACCGCCTTGGCAAAACTTTTAGCGGCGCGGCCACGGCTTTGGGAAAGCACGCTCGCCACGCGCACGAGCGCATTGAGCGACTGCTCCACGGCAGCTTGGGCTTCCGAAAGGGACGAGTCGTGATTTTCTAGCAACGCGAGTTCCTTTTGGAATTGCTCGAAGTGCTGAATGGTGTCGGCGAGGGCGGGGCCATATTTGCGCTTGAGTTTGGTGAGCAAGGCTAGGCGTGCGTTCAGCTCTTCTAGGCGGCTTTCATCGCGAGCCACGCCCTGCGAATAGCCGCGCAGGAAAATCGCGAGCTCTTCGGTATGCACTTTCAAGGCATTCAAATACTCCACGGCCTCGGCTAGTTTGGGATCAGTATTCGCGAGCTGCCGCGCTTTGTTGAGCAGCATGCCCACGCTGTCGAGCAGGGGCGGGCTGGGATTTTCGTCGGAGGTGCCATGAATCACTCCCTCTGCTTCCGCGGTGAAGGCAAAAAGAGTTTCGGCATTTCCCAAAACTTTCAATTCCTGTTCTAGCTCTTGGTCCTCGGTGGGAGAAGCAAGCTGCGCTTCCTCGAGCTCGTGGATTTGAAAGCGCAGAAAATCAAGGCGCTGGGTCCGCTGGGCAGAATCGGTGGAGAGCGCGCTGAGGGCTTCGCGTTTTTCTTTCCAATGAGCAAAGAGCTTACGAACCTCCGCCCGCTCCGCCTCTAGCTCGCCGAAGCGGTCAATCCAGAGCAGCTGCTCCTCGGGCCGCGCGAGGAGTTGCTGGTCGTGCTGGGAGCAAAGATCCACAAGGCTGGTGGTGATGGATTGCAGGGTGGTGATGTTCACCATGTTGCCATTCACGAAGATGCGGTTCTTACCCGAGCGGTGCACGATACGGCGGACGATGAGCTCGCCCTCTTCGGAGGGGAGGCCATGTAAGTCTAGAGCGGCGAGAATTTCCTTGTCGCCAGAGATTTCAAACAACGCCTCTACCGTGGCCTCATCAAAGCCGCGGCGAATGAGATCGGAAGACGCGCGGCCCCCGAGGATCAGCACGAGGGCGTCCATCAGGATGGATTTTCCCGCTCCGGTTTCCCCGGAAATGATATTTAAATGATTGCCAAAGGCGATTTCCACCGCGTCGATGATCGCGAAGTTCTGGATGCGCAGGTGTTTGAGCATTCCTACTCCCCTCTTGCTCCCAGGGACAGCTTGGAGCGCAGCAGTTCAAAGTAATCCCGCTTGGGGGATTGTACCAGAAGGAGAGAATGCCTTTTGTACTTGGTGATCGAAATTCGATCGCCCTGGTGCAGGGCATGCCCGGACTGGCCATCGAGGGTGAGCATGATGTCCCCGTCTTTCTGCAGCAATTCCACTTCCACAATCGCATCCTCCGGGATCACCAGCGGCCGCACATTCAGGCTGTGCGGGCAAATCGCCGTGATCACGATCGCTCCCACGCTGGGATGCACGATCGGGCCTCCTGCAGCCAAGGAGTATGCCGTGGACCCCGTGGGGGTGGACGCGATTAATCCATCGGCTTTTAGACGGGCGACCGGAACTCCGGCAAGAAAAAGTTGAAAATCGATCACGCGGGCGATGGCGCTTTTGTTGATCACCACATCGTTCAGCACGGGCAGGCAGAAGAGCTCTTTGCCCTGACGCTTCACGCAGGCCTCCAGCATGGAGCGCTCCTGCACGGAGTATTTTCCCTTGAGCACTAGCTCGAGCGTCTCATAGACCTCTTCCACTTTGACTTCGGTGAGGAAGCCCAAGGTGCCAAGGTTCACGCCGAGGATCGGAATGGATTTCCAGATCATCTGGCGGGCGATCGAGAGGAAGGTGCCGTCCCCACCGAACACAATCACCATATCGCAGAGGGCTGGAAGCTCTTCCTTGGGCGCGGCCTTGGCTTTTTTCTTTTTGCTGAGAAAATCCTTGGCTTCGTCGGCCACGATCACCGTGCATTTCTTTTTTTCCAGCCAATCGGCCACTTCTAGGGCAATCTTTGTGGCCTTGGGCACGTTGTGCTTGATGACGAATCCAAATTTTTTGGGTTTAAAAACCACCATTTGACTCCAATATCCTGCGGGGATCGCTGCTGTCCAAAACTCATCTTACGGGAAAATCGAAAAAGATTGGACTTGGATTGTCTATAGACGAAAGAGCGTGGTAGACCTCGCGTCAATCCTTTTGCCCCTAACCCCTATCGGAGATCAGAATATGAAAAAAATACTGCCTTTCGTGCTTGGCCTTGCTGTTTGCCTTCCTTCCGCTCATGCCAATGAGCCCAGTCCTGAACTCATTCGCAGTAGCTGGCGTGCCGGTGCCTGTATAGTGGTGGGGAGCGCGGCGGTCTGGGCTGGTCCCAAGCTTCCTTTTCGCCAATTGCGCAATGTCACCAGTGCGGGCGGCCTGGTGCTTTTGGTAGGCTGCTTGGGCACTTATGCTCTGCATTCCACTGCCTTTGCGAATGTTTCCGAACATAGTGCGTTGGAAGCGGAGACCCTCGCTCTCTTCGAGCAAAAATATGGCGCCTTGGGTCATGATCTTTACTGGGACATTCTTAGCGGAATGCCCGCAGAGGAGGCCGCAAGTCTTTATATTGCTGACCCCGCTCAGCGTGAGGAATTCGTGCTCCTCCACTCGGCCCAATTCTAAATTCGTTCGTAACGGCTCAAGGACGAGCGTTTTTTCTGGCGATTCTAGCTCTTCTACATGGCCGCTGTGCTTCCCTAGCAAAGGCCACCATTATCTCCATAAAAATAAGCTGCTTTCCTAAGGCCTGCCGCTCTTGCCTTCTGGTGACGCTACGTGCTATGTGTGGCGCATCATTTTTATCCATAGCTTGGCCAAAGTATTCAAAGAAAGTTGCCTTTTATGAAAAATACAGCCGTTTTTTCCCTAGTATTTGTTCTTGCTCTAGCTTCTTTTCCTGCCCCCCGTGCTTATGCGGAGGAGCGTTATAGTGAGACCTTTCACCGAGCCCAGAGCATAGCCCAAGGTGCCCAGTATGCGGCTTGTGGAGCGAGCGCCATCTTATTGCCTTCGTTTTTTGGAAGAAAAGCGAAACAGATCGTGTCGCGCACTCGTGCAATCGCTATGGCTGTGGGGCTTCCCTTATGCGCTGGAACTTTCGGTGCAGAAGCCAAACTAAACTCCATAGCAAACCGCGAGACCATAGATCGTCTTGTGGCAACCTATGGCCCACAGGCGGAAGATCTTTATTTAGATATTCTTGGCGGGCGGAATATAGAGGAGGCTGCAGCAGAATACCTAGACGAGACTGCGCGCGAAAGCTTCGTTGTTGGATATAGCATGTTCGAATATACCGTAGATCGCCTTGTGGCGATCTACGGCCCGCAGGCGAAAGACCTTTTTATGGACATTCTTAATGGGCGGGATGGGGAGGAAGCTGCAACCGAATATCTAGACGAGCCTATGCGCAGCCAGTTCCTTACCCAATTTCGCCAGATCGAAGAAAACCTTGCCCGTTCTCGCGAAAGCGACCCGCTGGGCCAATAAACAAAGATTGGCTATAAAGCCATAATGCACTCGATCTCAGTTCTGATTTATTAACTTTTTTATGAGGTGTCTATGAAGCAAAAAATCTTTTCCCTATTTCTCGTATTGTCTATTTTTGGCATGTCACTGACTCGTGTCCATGCTCAGGAACCTGCCAACTCCGACAAATTTCTGGTGGCTAAAGAGCTCGTCGGATCCAATCTACCAGCTTTTCTTTGCACAGCGGCGGGCGCTGGTGGCGTGATTTTCTTTTCGAGTTCGAAAGTGAGATCCCGAGTAGGCGTGGGACTTTCGGCACTTACAGCCATAGGTTGTGCGTCTCTCCCGTTTTTTTCCATTGCTCCCTTGGTGTCTTTGCGGGCGGATCTTCACGAAACCTATGGGGCCGTGGGAGAAGATATTTATTGGGAACTTCTTGGCAATACACTCAGTCTGCAAGAAATCGCCCAGCAGTATCTGTCGGAAGATCTGCAAAACGAATTTATTCGCACTTATTCCCCGGAATAAGGGGTTTTCTAGCTAGACCTTCTTCTCTGCAGGAGCGGTGTACGAAGGAGAGGGTGGGCTCCTAGATAGCCACAATGCACTCAATCTCAATCTTGGCGTCCTTCGGCAGCCGCGCTACCTCCACGGTGGAGCGGGCCGGAGGAGCTTCGCGAAAAAAGCTCCCATAAATTTCATTTACTTTAGCGAAATCGTTAAAATCTTTGAGAAAGATCGTGGTCTTCGCGATGCGGCTGAAATCTGCCCCGGCTTCTTGCAGCAATGCCTCGATATTGCGCATCACTTGCTTGGTCTCCGCCTCGATCCCGCCACTCACCATCTGGCCGGTGGCCGGGTCTAGCGCAATCTGGCCAGAGAAAAACACCAAACGCCCACTAGCTTCTATCCCCTGAGAATAGGGCCCGATCGCGGCAGGCGCTTTCGGGGTGTTGATCACTTTTTTCATGAGTGCCCCAGGTGCTTTTGCTGCTCGCGCAGGTTCTGGATCGTGATCGAGGTGAAGGTGGCGATGTTCACCACATCTTGCACATCGGCTCCGGTGGGGATCACATTCACAGGCTTGCGCATGCCCACCAGGAGGGGGCCGATGGCTTCGGCGCCGCCGAGCTTCTGCAGGAGCTTATAGGCAATATTGGCTGAAGAGAGGTTCGGGAAGATCAGCACGTTTGCGTCCCCCTGGATGCGCGAGAAGGGGAAAAATTCCGAGGCGATTTTCTCGTCCACGGCGGGTTCTACCTGCATTTCCCCATCGATGATGAGGTCGGGGCGCATGCGCTTGGCGAGGGCCACGGCCTCTTTCATCATACTGCTCGAGGGCGTGGGGGCGGAGCCAAAGTTCGAATAGGAAAGCATCGCCACCCGGGCTGGGGTCTGCAGGTATTGCTCGGCCACGTTGGCGGTCTCAATGGCGATGGCCGCGATCTGTTCGGCGCCTAGGCCGGTGTTCACCGTGGTGTCGGCGAAGAACATGATGCGCGACTTGAAGATCATCATATAGATCCCTGCCACGCGCTGCCCCGGTTTGGTGCCGATGGTGTGGAGCATAGGGCGGATGGTGTCGGGATACGATTGCGTGAGACCGTTCAGCACGCCATCGGCCTCGCCGGTTTCCACCATCATTGGGCCAAAATAGTTGCGGTTCTTCATCACGCGCTCGCTGCGCACGGGAGTCATGCCCTTGCGTTGGCGCTTCTCCAGCAGCACTTTGGCATAAGCCACACTGCGTGGAGAATGCAGGGGATCTTCGATCTGGATGTTGGCGAGAGTCTCCATGCCCAATTTCTTGATGCGCTCGCGAATCACCACTTGATCGCCGAGCAGCACGGGCACGGCGATTTTTTCGTCGAGCACAATCTGCGCGGCCTTCAGGATGGTTTCGTTCTCCCCTTCGGCAAAAACGATCTTGGGTAGATATTTCCGTGCTTCTGCAGCGCGCTTCACCGTATTGCGCAGGGTGCGCATCACCACATAGCGGTTGCCCATGAGGCTTTCGAGGCTCTCACGATAGGCCTCAATGTCCTTAATCGGGAACCGCGCCACGCCTGAGTCGGAGGCGGCTTTGGCCACGGCCGGGGCCACCCACAGCAGCACGCGCGGGTCGAAGGGCTTAGGAATCAAATACTCACGGCCAAAAGAAAATTTATTGCCCCCGTAGGCGGCGGAAACGATCTCGGGCACCGGCTCCTTGGCCAGCTGGGCGAGGGCCTTGGCGGCGGCCACCTTCATTTCCTCGTTGATCTGGCGCGAGCGCACGTCGAGGGCGCCGCGGAACATGAAAGGGAAGCAAAGCACATTGTTCACTTGGTTGTGATAGTCGGAGCGGCCAGTGGCGATGATCGCGTCGCTGCGCACCTTTTGGATTTCTTCCGGAAGGATTTCGGGCTCAGGATTGGCCATGGCAAAAATAATCGGATCCTTGGCCATGGTACGCACCATATCGGGGGTAACGGCGCCCTTCACCGACACTCCGATGAAAGCATCAGCTCCCACCATGGCCTCGGCCAGGGTGCGTTTTTTCGTGTCCACGGCAAAACGCTCTTTGTAGGGATTCATGCCTTCGGTGCGGCCTTTGTAGATCACGCCCTTGGAATC